>JAJZHP010000103.1 GCA_021804355.1 Pseudomonadota bacterium
TGGGTTTATCTGGTGTTAAGGTGTACCTCGTCAATGTACTTCCATTCTGCGGCTTCCAGGTCAATATCTTCCCAGCGAGCTGCAAGATTTCATGTCTGCTTTCTGGGCTTGCTTGGCTCCTTCGTTGCCGCCAAGTCCAAGGCTCTGGCTAGCTCGGAGAATTGGCTATTAACCGATTCGATAAAGTGAGCCTCCCACCCTTGTGATTGAAATAGGCGGGCATGGAATCCAGCGGCCACGAATCGCTTCATCTGTCGCTCGAAGTCCCCGCTACCGACGAGCACTGGCATCTCATCGAAAGCCTTGTCCATCAGTGCGCGGTAGTCTTTGATTCCGTAGTCGGCGACCTTGGCCATGGCCATGGCCGGATCGAGTTTGGCGCCACGGGTCAGTAACCACGCGATGTCCCAGATGTCGCGGTAGCGCACTCGGAACGGCGTGAGGACCTGCGTGCCTCCTTCATTCTTCGATACGGAGGTCGGTAGGGCGATCACCTTGTCGGCCAATATCTCACTCATCGACTCCGTATTGACAAGCACCGAGGGCATACCCGCCAGAAAGGCATAGTTGTTGCGTAGTGGCACTGCCTCGCTCGTGTAGTGGGGGACGTTGGCGATTTCAAGTTTGATCTTCTGGCGGGGAAGGGCGCGGTTGTGTGGCGCCGTATCAATTAAGACCGTCCACTTGTCCACGGTAATTAGCGAGCCTTCCTTGGTCGGCTTGGGATCGGACACTTTGACATTCAGCCCGAAGCGTTCCCCGATCCGCTTCTCGATGCAGGCGGCGATTCTCTCAGTGCCGGATGATGTGAAGTCTTTCCCGCCCGCGAAGTCCAAGTCTTCACTGAAACGGTCAGATCCGCGACACAGGCGCAGCGAAGTGCCACCCTGAAACACAAGGCTGCGCAACAGTCCTTCCTGGTCTAGAGCTTGGAAGATCTCATAATGTAGGAGTTCCTTCTCTACCACTGGCCTCATGCCGGTCAAGTCTGCGTCAGCCATAGCTAGGTCCACCATGCCATTGAAATCCGCCTTGTTCATGACAACGCCTCGTTCAATTCGTCATGGTCAACCATGTTCAGGTTCCTGCCTACCCTGACCAAGTCGCGGTAGGCGGCATCCTTCTTGGCGATCCGTAAGGGGCGACCCTCCACGAATAGAGTTCGCTCCAGGATGTCAGGCAAGCTCCGGCTGGTATGGGTGTATTCGATGTCGCCGTAGGGTGTCTCGATAACTCCGCCGGCTCCCGTGGTCATGACGGTAAGGCGGTTCATGGGGATTTGCGAAATGACACCGAACTCGCTGAGCATACTCTCCAAGCTGACGTAACTCATATGACCAGGGCGCATCGCTTTGGCGATCTCCTCGATCATCCATCCACGACGGCGAGAGGCCGCCGCAGGGTCCACATAGAACCCCTTGGCCACTCGCTGTAGCAGCCCGTCAGCGACCATGCGTTGTAACGACTTCTCCATCGACTTCTCCGCCTCGCCAGGAAAGAGCTTCTCGATGTCCCGTCTGGCTAGCGTGACCACGCCTCTACGTTCTAGATCCGCTAGCTTTTGGATTAGCTCAATCTTTTTCATGGCTCCTCCATGCTCTGCATAAGCCCATGCCCTCTATCAACTTAGGGTATCTAGGGATGCAGAGTAAGACTTGCTGATGGATGAGTCAATGATATATCAGTCCATACCCTACTTATTAGTAGGGTATGGACTGATATATCATTATAGCGGCCCATGGTGGTTTCGACTAGGGCGGGCTGGTCATAATCAGTGGCTTCTTGCCAAGTCGACCATCTGTATTGATCATGTCAAGATGCTGAAGTATGACGCCATATTTATGGGCGTCTCAAGTAAGGTATGTCGGGAATACCATGGGGGCATGCAAAATTGGGGGTATAAAATCAAAAAATCACGAATTCATTGAATTAATTTTATTAAAAACAATGAGTTATAATTATAAATGGTGCCCGGGACCGGAGTCGAACCGGTACGGCCTTTCAGCCGAGGGATTTTAAATCCCTTGTGTCTACCTGTTTCACCACCCGGGCAATCGCTGGATATCTTTACTGGCTGGTTTCAGCAGAACCCAGCGCAGGTTAGTTAACTTCATACAGGGCGAGCATTCTATAAGGATTGTAAGTAGATTGCTACGTCTGGAGTGAAGGAAATCTACAGAGAAGGAAGGGTTTTTGAGGTTTTTGTGACGTAGCGTGTTCTTGTATTTTGTAACTGGCAAGTTTGTGCGCAAAATTATATCTACGGTACTATGCATGCCTGTTTTTTTAAGTACTCGTAAATGTGACCGACTGTTTTCAGGAGTGAGCCGGCTTTGTTATCAACGATTCATGACTTTTTAGGGTGTCGTACACCTGATGCCTGGTTGGCTCAGGTGCCTGAACATATCGATCTCTTGTTGCAGGATCATGCAAATTGTGAAAAGAAAGCCGCGGCGACAGCCATCAATCTTATGTTCAGTTATGGGCATAAGCCAGAGTTGCAGCGTAAACTGGCGCAATTGGCGCGCGAGGAGTTGCTGCATTATGAGCAAGTGATGGCCTTGATGGATGAGCGCCATCAGCCTTTTGTAGCGCTTTCGGCCTCTCATTATGTATCAGCGTTGCGTAAAGTAGTCCGTACCCATGAGCCGGCGCGATTGGTTGATATTTTAATTGCAGGAGCATTTATTGAAGCCAGATCGTGCGAGCGATTTGCAGCCCTGGTTCCCTATGTAGATGAGTCCTTGGGCAGGTATTATCGTTATTTATTGAAGTCAGAGTCGCGGCATTTTAAAGACTATCTAGCTCTGGCTAGGCTTTATGCCGAAGAGGATATTGAACCGAGAATTGCATGTATACGTCAGGCTGAGTTAGCTCATATTGAAGGCCCGGATGACCTGTTTCGTTTTCATAGCGGTGTTCCTGTAACTGACCAGGTTTTAAGCTCCAGCCCTTGCGTGCTTGCTACTAGCACATGAGTGCCTTCATCTCGCCAGTCACCAAGGACCCAGCGCTGACCTTGAGCTTCCTGATGTGTCATGGGGCGGTGGGTGTGTCCATGTATCAGGGTATGCACTTGATGTTTTTGCATGACCTGATCCACGGCACCAGCATTGACATCCATGATGTCATTGGACTTCAGTGCGTTAGCCTGTTGGCTTTGCATGCGAAGCATCTGGGCTAATAAGCGGCGTTGATCCAGGGGTTGACTCAGGATGCCCGTTTGCCAGGCTGGATCTCGCACCTTCAACCTGAAGTTTTGGTAGTCAACATCGTCGATGCATAAGCTGTCGCCATGCATAAGCAGAGCCGTGTTACCAGCAGGGAGAACAACCACATATTCCTCGGGTAAGCGTTGTGCTGATACCGATAATGCAAAATCGGGTCCCATAAGAAAATCACGGTTACCCTGCTGCAGATAGAGCTGTCCGCCTTGATCGGCATAGTGTTTCAGGGCTGACTTGATGGGAATTAACCAAGGGCTGTCATCGTCATCACCCACCCAACTTTCAAACAGGTCTCCCAGAATATAAAGTCGTTCAAACGATTGAGCTTGTTCAAGCAGGGACAGAAAAGCCCCGGTCAATACCGGAGCATCCTCCTGCAAATGCAAATCCGCAATAAATAGCCAGCTCACCTCAGCCTTCCAGGACACGAGCTTTTTCAATGATAACCGGATCTACGGGAACATCTTGATGCATGCCATGACGTCCTGTTTTGACTTGACGCATAGCTTCAACGACTTCCATGCCTTCGACAACCTGACCAAAGACGGCATAACCCCAGCCTTGTAGAGTTTTGCTGCTATGGTTTAAAAAGGCATTATCTTTGATGTTGATAAAGAACTGGGCAGAAGCTGAATGCGGATCCTGAGTTCTAGCCATGGCTATACTGCCCACTACATTTTTCAGGCCGTTATCAGCTTCGTTCTGAATAGGAGCTTGAGTAGGTTTTTGATTCATATCTTTATCAAAGCCCCCCCCTTGTATCATGAAGTTATCGATGATGCGGTGGAAGATAGTGCCGTCAAAGTGACCAGACTGCACATAGGCTATAAAATTTTCACTGGTTTTGGGTGCACGCTCGGTGTCTAACTCTATGATGATCGTGCCATGATTGGTGTCGAGTGCAACGCGCATGTTACCTCCAGGTGTGGATGATGGGCCGGTCCGCGGTTACACTAGGGGTCTCTGCGCGGTGCCCGAGGCGGATATCATAGTCAAGAGCATGCGGGCTGTCATGATCAGTGTTGCGGGATATTTGTATGGACCATGAAATACCTAAGGATTTTTTACGTCAGATCGTCGCTGAGGATCTTGCTGCGGGTCGTTATGCAGCTCCGATTACCCGCTTCCCGCCTGAACCCAACGGATATTTGCATATTGGGCATGCCAAATCCATCTGCCTCAATTTCGGTATTGCTGAGGAATTTGGTGGTGCTTGTCATATGCGTTTTGATGATACCAATCCAGCGAAGGAAGATCAGGAGTACGTTGATTCTATCCTGGCGGATGTTAAGTGGCTGGGGTTTAACTGGACAGGGCCAGTGCGTTATGCCTCAGATTATTTTGATCAAATTTATGCCTATGCAGAACAGCTTATTCAGATAGGTAAGGCTTATGTATGCGATCTTAATGCCGAGCAGATGCGTGAGTATCGGGGAACATTAACCCTGCCGGGGCGCGATAGTCCAGGGCGCCAACGATCTGTTGACGAGAACCTCGATCTATTTCGACGGATGCGCTCGGGGGAGTTTGCGGAAGGAGCGTTGACGTTGCGTGCCCGTATCGATATGAGTTCGCCGAACATCAACTTAAGGGACCCTGTGCTGTACAGGATACGACATGCTGAGCATCATCAGACGGGGGGGCGCTGGTGCATTTATCCCAGTTATGATTTTACGCATCCCTTGTCAGATGCCATCGAAGGTATTACGCATTCGTTGTGTACGCTGGAGTTCGAGGATCATCGCCCCTTTTATGATTGGCTAATCCAGAGTTTAAAGACCCCCGCTCAGCCGCATCAGTATGAATTTGCACGCCTGAACCTGAGTTATACCCTGACGAGCAAGCGCAAACTTAAACAGTTGGTGGATCAGGGGTTTGTGGAAGGTTGGGACGACCCACGCATGCCTACACTGGCGGGTATACGCCGTCGCGGCATTCCTGCTGCAGCCTTGCGTCGCTTTTGTCAGGTCATTGGGGTAACAAGGGCTGACAGTATGGTGGATGTTGCACAGCTAGATTTTTGTGTACGGGAACACCTTGAAGCTCATGCTCCTAGAGCCATGGCAGTTCTCAGGCCGCTTAAAGTTATACTGACTAACTGGGATGAAGGCGAATTGATGCTGACGGCTCCAGCACATCAGCAACGTCCTGAGTTAGGTGAGCGTCAAATACCTTTTGCTAAAACGATCTATATAGACCGTGAGGATTTCGCCGAAGTTCCTCCCAAAGGCTGGAAAAGGTTGGTTCCTGGCGGGGAAGTCAGGCTGCGCCAGGCCTATGTTATTCGTTGTGATGAAGTCCTTCATGATTTAGAAGGCAGGGTAATTGAGTTGCACTGTTCGGTTGATAAGGCAACGCTGGGAGCTAATCCAGAAGGACGTAAGGTCAAGGGTGTTATTCACTGGGTGAGCGCTGAACATGCTTTGCCTGCTACGGTTCGTATCTATGATCGCCTGTTTGCTGTAGAGGACCCAGAAGCAGATGGAGGTGATTTTACAGCTCATCTGAATCCAGATTCTCTGCAAATTCTACAAGCCTTGATTGAACCTGGTCTGGCTTCATTATCACCTGAAGATGCCGTGCAATTTGAACGAGAAGGTTATTTTGTGGCGGACAGGTTGTTGTGGGCCAATGGAGAACGTGTCTTTAATCGCATCATTGGTCTCAAGGACTCTTGGGGTAAAGGACAAAGCGCATGATGCAGATTTACAATACGGCCAGTCGAAATAAGCAGGTTCTGCAGCCCCTTACGCCGCCCAAAATCAAGATGTATGTTTGTGGCATGACGGTTTATGACTACTGCCATGTAGGGCATGCCCGCGTTATGGTGGTTTTTGACTATGTGGCGAGATATTTACGTTTTCTGGGTTATGATCTGACTTATGTCCGTAATATCACGGATATAGATGACAAAATTATCGCGCGTGCGGCAGAACAACGCATCGATTGGCGAGCACTTACGGAACGTTTCATCGAAGCCATGCATGAAGATGGTGATGCTTTAGGGGTTTTGCGCCCTGATCTTGAGCCTAAAGCTACGGATTATATGGCAGAAATGATAGCGATGAATCGCCAGCTTATTGCGAAGCAGCATGCTTATCCGGCTGAAAATGGCGATGTCTATTTTGCGGTGCGCTCATTTAAGGATTACGGACGTCTAGGGGGGCGTGATCTTGATGATCTACGCGCTGGCGCGCGAGTTGATGTAGAGGTCAGTAAGCGTGATCCTCTGGACTTTGCCTTATGGAAATCGGCTAAACCGGGTGAGCCGTCCTGGTCATCTCCCTGGGGGGAGGGGCGACCTGGCTGGCATATTGAATGTTCAGCCATGAGTACTTGCTGCTTAGGTGACCAAATTGATATTCATGGCGGGGGCGGAGATCTGACCTTCCCTCATCATGAGAATGAAATAGCACAAAGCGAAGCAGCCACAGGTAAAACGTTTGCGCAGACATGGATGCATGTGGGTTTTGTTCAGGTTAATGATGAGAAAATGTCCAAATCTCTGGGCAATTTTTTTAGCATACGCCAAGTGCTACGGGTCTATCGTCCTGAGGTTTTACGATATTTTATAGTGGCTAGTCATTATCGTAGTCCCTTGAATTATAGCGATGAAAATTTAGAGCAAGCACGGGCAGCGCTTGAGCGGTTCTATCAAACACTCAAAGAATTTGCTACGACGGAACGGTCCGTACAGATCGATAGGGAGAATCCTTGGGTTAGGCTTTTTACGGCAGCTATGGATGATGATTTTAATACCCCGGAGGCGCTCTCCGTGTTGTTTGATTTGGCGCGTGAAATAAACCGGATGCTCAATGAAGAACAAAGGACAGAAGCAGAGCAGCGAGCAGGGATACTCCGTTATTTGGGTAACTTGCTGGGTATTCTGCAGGAAGATGCCCGTACTTTCTTGAAGTCGGGAGGACGAGTACAAACACTATCAGCTTGGAGTGATGATCAGGTTGAAGCGCAAATAGCTGCTCGGGATGCCGCCAAAAAAGCCAAGGATTTTGCTTTGGCAGATAGTTTGCGATCTGAGTTGCAGGCTCAGGGTATCCTGCTGGAAGATACCCGGCAAGGGACTTTGTGGCGGCGAGCCTAGAAGGCTAGCTCGGCAGCCTTAACTGTCTGCTCCATCAGGGTGGCGATGGTCATAGGACCAACGCCCCCAGGTACAGGCGTATAGGCCTTGATGCGATCCACAAGTGGCGTCAGTTCAATATCCCCAATACCTCCGGGATGATAGCCGGCATCGATAACGATGGCATGATCTGGAATCCAGTCAGCTTGAATAAACTGAGGTTTGCCGACAGCCCCTACAATAAGATCAGCGTGACGCAAATGGCTAGGTAGGTCTCGTGTACGGGAGTGGCAAACAGTTACCGTACAGTCCGCTCCGAGTAGCATCATCGCCATGGGACGACCCAGGATAGGGCTGCGTCCAACCACAACAGCATGCAGACCTTGCAAAGGAATATTATAGGCTTTCAGTAGATTCATGATGCCTTGTGGGGTAGCGCTGCCATAGGCAGGTAAACCCATGCTCATGCGACCGAAGCCAAGGCAACCCACGCCGTCGACATCTTTGCTGGCAGCAATAGCATCAAAACAGAGGCGCTCATCGATGGCTTCGGGGACTGGATGCTGTAATAAGATGCCCTGAACATCAGGATTGTCATTTAAGCCTTGAATGGCTTCAAGTAACTGATCAGTTCGGGTGGTGCCGGGAAGGTGCAGGGGTAAGGATTGCATACCTACACGCCGGCAGGCTTCGCCTTTCATGCGCACGTAAGTGGCTGAGGCGGGGTCGTCACCTACCAACAAGGTTGCCAGTATGGGTGTGCGACCGGTGCGGGACTTCAGGGCATCCACCCGCTGTTTCATGGAAACTTCCATCTGCCGGCTGATGGTTTTGCCATCCAGAAGTAAACTGCTCATCGATAAGGTCCCTAAAATGTTGTGGCCTATTTTCGCACGTTTACCGTTGAATCTGTAGGTTAGCCTGCCTAGGTTAAGATGCAAAATACAAAAAAATGGCATATCCTGGTTGACCGTTGCGATGTGCATCAGTAATATGCGCGCTCGCATTGGGGCAAGCCGACAGGTTCGTCGCAACGGTAGCGGGGTATAGCGCAGTCCGGTAGCGCGTCTGCTTTGGGAGCAGAATGTCGGGGGTTCGAATCCCTCTACCCCGACCACGTTTTTAGGTTTGAATGTCTGCGCTCGTAGCTCAGCTGGATAGAGCATCGGCCTTCTAAGCCGAGGGTCGCAGGTTCGAGTCCTGCCGGGCGCGCCATAAGGCGCGTATGATGCAGTAATGGTGGTCGTAGCTCAGTTGGTAGAGTCCCGGATTGTGATTCCGGCTGTCGTGGGTTCGAGTCCCATCGACCACCCCATTTTTACGCAATTGATATTTGTATTATTGAGCATTTGCACGGGTCGTTAGCTCAGCTGGTAGAGCAGTGGACTCTTAATCCATTGGTCGTAGGTTCGATCCCTACACGGCCCACCATTCTTCCTTCGGC
>JAJZHP010000104.1 GCA_021804355.1 Pseudomonadota bacterium
CGGTAAAAGCGTTCGGTCAGGCGAGGCATGTGGTGGGTATCAATCCCTATGCCCTGATCTTCGACCACGAAATAGGCTCCCCCAAAATCGCGCCACCAGCGCAGGGTAATCTCGCCATCAGGAGGTGAGTATTTAACGGCATTCGTCACCAGATTCATGAAGGCGCTGCGTATATCTTCTGAGATGGCGAAAAGCTTCAAATGGGGGTCGATGTGAAGGTGTATCGTTTGAGATTTGTCGGCCCCATAGACCAGGGCATCCATGCGAATTTCCTGAATCATGGCCGGAATATCAATCACCACTTCCCTGCCCTTCTCAGGCGAAGACTCCAGTCGGGACAGAGTCAGCAGATCATTAACGATGTGAGCCATGCGTTGCGCCTGTGCCTGCATTTGTCCTACAGCCTTGACCCAGCGAGGAGGCATATCATGGCTACCCTCAGCCATAGTTTCGAGATAGCCTCTGAATACGGTCAGTGGTGTGCGCAATTCATGGGAAACGTTAGCAACAAATTCCTTACGCATTTTTTCTAAGTTGCGTAATACGGTGACATCCCAACAAATAATCAGACGATCATTCTCACCAAATCGCGTAATTTCATATTGCAGATGGCGCTGGGGGTCCATCATGGAGGGTAGGCTTAGAGGTTCACGATAATCTCCTGACCTGAAGTAGTCTACAAAACGTGGATCACGCAGGAAGTTGGTCACCGGGTGGTTGCGGTCAATTTCTTTAAGGCCTAACAAAGCTGTCGCCGAGGGATTCCACCACTCAAGATTGCCCCGACCATCGATCAGGATGACGGCTTCTTCCAAGGCATCTATGGAAGTTCTGGCGCGCTCAAGTACATTTTCCAGTCGTTGGCGTATGCGTTGCTGTTGGCGTTTCATCTGATAAATCCGATAAAACACATCGGACCACAGGGCACCACCTACTTCGGGGAAATCATCCTGCAAGGGTTCCTGGCTAACCCATTGACGCAGTCGGTACAGTGCAAACAGATGTCGAGCATAGCTGACCACCATCACCAAAAACATCAGTAGAAAGCCCATATGCAGAGCTCGACCCGCCAACCCTGCCAGTAACAGAACTATGATGACACGAAACAGCTCAGTGCTCAGTCCTGGGTTCACATGGCCTCAGCTTTGCCATCCACCAGTTTGGCAGAAAATCGATATCCAGTGCCGCGTACGGTCTGAATATAACGGTCAAATCCATGAGGCTCCAGGGCTTTACGAAGTCGTCTGATATGGACATCAATGGTACGATCTTCAACATAGACATTGCCGCCCCAAACCTGATCCAACATTTGACTGCGGGTATAGGCTCGTTCCTGATGACTCATGAAAAACTCAAGCAGCCGATATTCCGTAGGCCCCATGTCAACCGGGGCATCCAGGGCTGTGATGCGATGGCCTACAGGGTCCAGACGTAATCCGTCGACATCGATAACTTTTTCTGCGCTGCGATGACTGCTGCGGCGCAAGACTGCCTTGACGCGAGAGAGCAATTCACGGGTTGAAAAAGGCTTGGTCACATAGTCATCAGCCCCAGCTTCAAGACCCTGAATCTTATTATCTTCCTCGCACTTGGCAGTCAGCATGATGATGGGGATTTCCTGCGTAGCTTCTTCGCGCTTAAGACGGCGGGCCAGATCAACGCCTGAAAGGCCGGGCAACATCCAGTCCAGAAGTACCAGACTGGGACGTTCATCGACAATGATTTGATGAGCCATCAGGCCATCTTCAGCTTCCAGGCAGTCAAAACCAGCTAAATCCAAGGCGATAGCAATCATTTCTCGAATTGCCGCCTCGTCATCAACAATAAGAATGCGATCAGATTTCATAACCATACATCGTTATTTTCATGTCTCCTTATTACAACCTTATATTGTGACAGAAAAATTACAACCCTGACCCTGGTATAAGATAGGTTAGAAAAACACCAGCAAATAACAAGGCACCTACATAGTGATTTTCCAGAAAAGCTGCAAAACAGGCATCACGCTGCCGATCCCGGCATATCCAAAATTGTCTGATAAAGGCCAGGCCAGCGATGACTACGGTCGTCATAAAGGGAGTGCCCCAATGCAGGTGCCTGGCTAGCAACACCAGCCCCAGGAGACATAGAAATTGCAAGGTAGCTATCATGCTCAAATCCATGTCGGCAAATAAGATGGCCGTGGACCGCACACCTATACGCAGGTCGTCTTCACGATCCACCATGGCATACTGTGTATCATAGGCAACTACCCAGGAAAGGGCGGCTGCGTACAGTAACCAGGTGGATGCGTCGGGAGTATGACCCTGGGCAACCCAAGCCATTGGTATAGACCACGAAAATGCTGCGCCGAGCACAACCTGTGGAAAATAGGTAAAACGCTTCATGAACGGATAAGTCATGGCCAGCGCAAGGGCGGGCAGCGCCCATAACGCGGTGCGCTCATCAAACAACAAAAGCAGACTTGCACTGAGCGTCAGCAGGGTAGCAAGTACGGGAAGAGCCTGCCGACGCGTTAGCTCACCGCTGGCTAAGGGGCGTTGAGCGGTGCGCTGCACGTAGCGATCAAAGTCGCGATCCGCCATGTCATTGATGACGCAACCTGCAGAACGCATCAACACAGTGCCTAAGCTAAATCCAAAAATCACCCGTAGCGAAGGCACGCCATGTCCGGCAGCAAACAGGGCGATCAGCGTTGGCCAGTATAAAAGCCAGGCACCTATAGGTCGATCCAGACGCATGAGTCGTAGGTAGGGGTTTAAGGTAGCTAAAACAGTCGCTAGTTTCATCATGTGTGCTCGCTAGAAAGGTAGTGCAGCAGATCTGGCAAGTAGGTTTCCTGAACTCTGATTTGAGGGCCTTCAGGCGGCCCGAACAATGAAAAGCGACGCCAACAACCCGAAGGGTCCTGACGAATTAATAAGCCTTGGCGGACGATATGTGGCATACGAAAAAGCAGAGCTCCCAAGGGTTGGTTTCCCAGTCGGTATAAAGGGCGAGCCCAGGTCACCAGGGCACGGCGCGGCAGGACACTGCGTGCTTCAATCCAGGGAATGCCATGGACACAAAGCCTGACCTCACGCACCCATGCCCACTCCCCGCGATGCAGACCAACCCATAGGGCCTCGTCGGCATGAGGCTTAAACCAGCCTTGTGCGATGATCTCAACGTGCAGAGGACAGCCTGCCAAATGACTCAGTCCTGCGGTCAGTGAACCGGTCAGGCCGAGCCAGGGACGCAGTTCCGCAGGAACTCGGTATTGCAAGCTACGGAAGGGATGCCATCCCAAGCAGGGGCGAAGTTGAGTCATCAATAGCGAAATCCTATCAAAATTCGAGATTTAATCAATTAGACGTATGTTTTACGTCTCACTACACTGAATCTTGTGAACAGCAATCCCATGAGGAGAACAGTATGAAACTTGATATTACCGTAACCGGCAAGAATCTTGAGGCTGCATTTGCAGGAGAATCGATGGCTTACATGAAATATACTTATTTTGCCCGTCTGGCAAGATCCATGGGGGATGAAATCACGGCAGCAGCCTTTGAAGCTACGGCTGCTCAGGAGGTGCATCATGCCCTAGGTCACCTCGATCTGCTCTACCCGGCGAGTACGCTAACACCTAGCCGCATGTTGGAAATCGCCATTGCGGGAGAGACTTACGAATATACGGAGATGTATCCTCGCTTCCGCGAGCAGGCTGCAGCTGACCAGGCACCCTCGGCTATGGCAGAATTCAGCGCTCAAGCGGAAGAATCCCGAGAACATGCCGAATCTTTCCAGGCGACTCTGGCTAAGGCGGAAAAACGGTTTGCAGCACTGGCCAAGGTAGAACAACGTCATGCGGCCCATTATCAATCCCGACATGATGCTTTGGCGAGTGAAGGCCGCTAAGACATAGAGTGCTGGTAAACAGAGCAATTGTTTTTTGAATGATCTAACAGTAGTTTATCGCCCGCCAACGAAGACGGGCCTGACGGAGAAAAGATGATGCAAAAATGGCAATGTGCAGTTTGTGGTTTTATCTACGATGAAGCCGTGGGTATGCCCTGGGATGGCATACCAGCAGGGACTAAATGGGCAGATATTCCCGCAGACTGGGTCTGCCCTGACTGCGGCGTAGGTAAGGATGATTTTGATATGGTGGCAATCTAAGTTGAGACATGGCCAAGCCGGGAGGCGATATTGATGAAACCGTTGATCATTGTGGGTACGGGCTTGGCCGGATACACCCTGGCAAAAGAATGGCGCAAACGGGTACCCGAAGGACCCCTGGTACTGATTACTGCCGATGGAGGTAGCAGTTATAGCAAGCCCATGCTATCAACGGGCTATGCTAAGGGAAAGTCTGCAGATGATCTGATCATGGCCGATGAGGTGGCCATGGCAGATCAGCTGAAAGCTGAGATCATACAGGGTCGCGTGGTGAGCCTGAATCCCGAGCAAAGGCAGGTGAGTCTGGAAGGCGGGCAGATTTTGCAGGGCAGTGACGTCGTTCTAGCCTTGGGAGCCGATCCGTTTCGGCCGGCCCTGGGAGGCGATGCCAGCAGCCAGGTTCACAGCGTCAATGATTTAGGCGATTACCGACGTTTGCAGGCGGCATTGACGGGTGTGCGTCGTGTGACTATCGTAGGCGGAGGCTTGATTGGCTGTGAATTTGCTCATGACCTGCGCACCGGAGGGTATGAGATTGATCTGGTAGAACCAGCAGGGCGTCTTTTACCCTCGTTATTGCCTGAGGCTGCTTCGTGGGCACTGGCAGGCGCTCTGCAAGCGCATGGCATCAGGTTGCATTTGGGCCAGGGCGTCAGTGCGATAAACTATGGGGATACCAGGCTTCAGGTATCACTCAGCCAGGGCGAGACCCTGGAGGCTGATGTGGTACTGAGTGCTGTAGGTTTAAGGCCGCGCATTACACTGGCGCAGTCAGCAGGGCTGACCTGCCAGCGCGGCATACAGGTCAATCGTTATCTGGAGTGCAGTCGTCCAGGCTGGTATGCTTTAGGTGATTGTGCAGAGGTTGAGGGCTTGGTGTTGCCTTATGTGCTACCCCTGATGGCCCAGGCTCGTGCATTGGCACAGACCTTGGCAGGGCAAAGAACTGCAGTACAATACCCAGCCATGCCGGTGGTTGTAAAAACGCCAAGCTGTCCCGTGGTGGTAGCGCCCGTCGCCCCGCATACTGAGGGCAGTTGGGAGTTTGAAATTGAAGGACATGATGTAAAAGCGTTATTTCATGATAGTAAGCAGCAATTGCTAGGGTTTGTTCTGATGGGACGCTGGGCTCAACAGCCAGCTGAAAAAGCAGCTTTGCAGAAAAAACTGCCAGACATGCTAGCCACGTGATGCTGAATAACCGTACTTTGGGTAAGGCCAGGAGTAAGCGTGGCGCGCACGGGTAGTTTTAGGCTCAAGGCCTTGATGTGGATGATTGCACAGCGTATGCAAAGTGCTGCAAGGCATAATGCTGCCTTTAAGGCTAGTTTAGAAGGCCGAAGTTTTGTGTTGCAAATGACAACAAGCTCGCAACGCTGTTCGCGCTATTTCCAGGTGAAGGATGGTAAGGTGGTTAGTCATTCAGGTAGTTATGCAGACCCGACACTGACGATGACTTTTACCCAACCCGATGATGGCTTTAATCTTTTGCTCAGAGCCAGCCAGCCCTTATTTATGAAAGCCATGCAAGATGGTAAGGTAAAGCTGCAGGGTGATCCTGCGCCCTTATTTTGGTTGGTCAGTGTCGGTAAATACCTGCGGCCTAAATGGCCGGACTGGGTCAGGGTCAAGTAACCATCTGCGCTGCCAGGGCACGGATATTGTCGGACTGCTCTTCAAGCAAGCGCTGAATGATGAAATTGGCGTCGTCTGCATGTAGCGGCAGATGCGCCAGATCATTGAGATCAGCTGGCTGTCCGCTTAATAATTGCCGCGTTATGTGTAGCGAGCGTGTCAAAAAGGCAGGTTCAGAAGCCATACCAGGCATATCCTGATAACGCAAGGCGGTAACCACCTCTTCAGGCATGCCCCAGGTTTGCAGCAGCCAGGAAGACAGCTGATTACGTGTGACGCCTAACAGTAAGTACTCGATATTGGGTACGGGAAGGTGTGGGTTGGCCTCGATGTGCCGGCAAACGATAGAAAAGTGAAGCGGGAACAGGTGTCCCAGAATTAAAAAACCAAAATTATGCAATAAACCACAGAGGTAGGCCGTATTAGCCTGGCGTGAATAAGGGCGTGGCATGGCTTGAACTAATTTTTGCATTCCATACGCGGTGAGCGCTGCCTGTTGCCAATAAGGCATTAATCCTCCAGGGCCATCCTTAGGCAAACTTAGCGTTCGTCCCAAGGAAAGACCCAAGGTCATATTGAGCACGGTATCAAAACCCAGGACACGGGTAATGGCCTCCTCCGTGGTATGGACAGGAACAGCGGAAGCATAGTAGGGCGAAGATGCCCAACATATGACCTGGGCATTGAGGCTAGGATCACGATCAACAATATGAGCGAGTTCTTCAACACTAGCTTCAGGGTCGAGCCGCAACTTCAGGATCTGACGGGCTGTGTCCGGGAGAGGAGGGATTTCCAAGGTCTCAATCAAGCGTTGTCTTATGCGCAAGGAGGTCAGATTCTGAACGGAGGCAAGGATTTGCCCCTCATCATCGTCATCAGGCCAGGGCTGACGGCTGTCACTGGCAAAATCTACGATTTCAGCATCGCAGTCATGAATAATCTGCTCAATCTGCTCAGCGTCCAGCATGAGCAGGCTGTGAGCTCGTCCTGAGGGGAGCAGGTAGTGACTATGGCCAAAGACGCTTTGATCAACCAGAGTATGAAAATCAGGCACAGGAAGTATACCGGTGGCCTCATCAAGGCCCAAACGATCAAGCACGGTATGCAAGTTATCAGGTGACATCGACGTAAAATTACGCCCCAGGGTCTCGGCCATGGCGTGCAGTCGTAACATATGACTATGAGGCAGTACATACTGCAAAGGACCTAGGGAGTCCTCTAAGTACAGCACGCATAGTCGCATAGCGCCAAAGTCCTGCGTATCATCGGCCTGGATACAGTTAAATTCCCTATCATCAAGATATTTTTGAACCAGCCAAGGTAATGCCATGGTATCTCCCCTTACTCCGCCATTCAGTATAGGAAGAACTATCCATTATGCTTGCAGCATCTTATGCTCTGGCAAAGTCCTGCGCTTGACGCACCCAGAGCTGCAGAAGAGCCTGTTGTTCAGCATCGGTCAGCTGTAGCCATTGATGTGCTCGCTGTTGTGCCCGGGGCAGCAAATAGCCATCACGCTCTATATCAGCGATATGCAATCGCGATAGCCCAGCCTGACGGGTACCCAACACTTCCCCGGGGCCCCTAAGTTCAAGGTCCCTCTCAGCGATCTCAAACCCATCCTGACTGTCGCGAAGTATGCCCAACCGTTGTCGTGCTATCGCCCCCAAAGGTGTTCCATACAACAGAACGCAGTAGCTGTCGACAGAGCCACGGCCTACACGGCCGCGTAGCTGATGCAGTTGGGCAAGACCAAGACGTTCTGGGTTTTCAATAACCATGAGTGTTGCATTGGGGACATCAACGCCAACTTCAATGACGGTCGTGGCTACCAGAACATCCAGCTCGTGTAAGGCAAATGCCTTCATGGTGGCTTGTTTGTCGGTCGCTGGCATGCGACCGTGGATTAAGCCAAAACGCAGGTTGGGTAAGCTGATTTGTAGCTCCTGCCATGAGGCCTCGGCCGCTTGAGCACTCAGGGTTTCCGATTCCTCAATGAGTGTGCAGACCCAATAGACCTGGTGACCATGAAGGCAATGGTGTTCCATGCGCTGCATCACTTCAGACCGTCGTTCCTGCGATAAAACAACGGTCGTAATGGGGCGCCTGCCGGGGGGTAATTCATCAATAATACTGGTATCAAGATCGCCATAGGCGCTCATGGCCAGAGTTCGGGGAATGGGTGTGGCCGTCATGACCAGCAAGTGGGCCTCATGATGGGGCATGGCTTTGTCACGTAAAGCCAGACGCTGATGAACACCAAAGCGATGTTGTTCATCAATGATCACGAGCCCCAGTCTTTTGTACTCGACATCATCCTGGAACAAGGCATGTGTACCGATAATCAGACAAGGCCCGTCTTCGTGCAGGCTCGCTTGCACCAGAAGACGCTCACGAGGACGGCTGCGTCCACTCAGAAAATGAATCGCATAGCCTAATGAAGCCAACCAGGGCTGCAAGCGCTGATAATGCTGTTCAGCCAGAAGATCGGTAGGTGCCATAAGGGCTACCTGCCAACCAGCGTGCAATGCCTGGGCAATAACCATGGCAGCAACAGCTGTTTTGCCACTGCCCACATCCCCTTGTACCAAGCGCAACATGGGATGACCGGTTTGAAGATCAGCCAGTATTTCAGCGATGACTTTGGTTTGTGCACCTGTCAGGGTAAACCCCAGGGCTTTTTGCATGTGCTGTTGCGTGGTGTCATCAGGAATCAGGCGTAAAGCATTTTGTTGTTGTACTTGCATGCGCAGCTTCAGCAAACTGATGTGGTGTGCCGCAAGTTCTTCTATGATCAGTTCCTGTTGTAGAGGATGTCGAAAGTTGCGCAACTGCTGTAAATCCAAGTCGAGGGATGGAAAGTGCAGCTGATGCAAAATAGCTTCCAGAGGCAAATCTACCCTTAAAAGTTTTATAGCCTGCTGCATCAAGGTACGCAGGCGCAACTGGTG
>JAJZHP010000018.1 GCA_021804355.1 Pseudomonadota bacterium
ACTATTTAGTCTTCATTCAATATATCCAACGTCATGGCGTGAAGGTGTCACCCGGGGAGACAGCTGAACAACTGGCGGATCGTCTGGCTCAGATGAGGCCCGATGCGGCTGAACTGCTACGCCGCCATGCCAAGATTTATAATGAATTGCGTTATGCCGATTTGCAGGAGCAATCGCGTTATTACGCCTTGTTGCGTCGCTACCGTGAAGTTCAGCGCTCCTTGTTGCGGCAGCTGCGTAGCATGCCCTGGGACTCAGGGCAGTAGGGTAGTGCTGCCTAGGGGCAGCGTGGTTCGTCATTAAGCGCGGGTGGTATATCTGTGCATAGACATTGCGTTCCATTAACGATCTGCGGACAAACCACAAACACGCCCATTTACACCCGTTTAAAGGGGCTGCCGATTGGCCTCATCCTGAATGACACGGCACTGCTCGATGATGTCGGCAAAGCTCGGCTGATTCAGCGCCAGTAGACCGTCTTCCAGCATGGCGGCGTAGTCCTTTTCGAGCGCCGCCAGCGATTCGCCCGTTGGGATGAGTTGCAGTTGGCCGCTGGTGGCGGCGAAGTAATCGATCTTGGCACCAACCGCATCTTTCTCGACGAAGAACACCGATTTGTGTTCTGCCACGGCACGGGCCAGTGCATGGTCGGCGCAGGCCGCCGCAAAGTGCGGCGTTTTTGCGATGGCGGTCAGGTCGTACCAGTGACGCGAATAGCGCTCGCCGCGCAGCCGTCCCTGCAAGCAATACACGTGTGCTGCGGTGGCCTTTTCCCAGAAGGTACGCTCTGCCGCCATCACCAAGGGCTGGGCGACAGGGAAAGTGATGCCTTCGATTTCTGGCGCAATGTCGCAAGCCACGGGTTGAACATGATGCGGCTCGCCCGTGGCGCGGGCACCAATCTCCAGCTGGATCGTGGGCGCTGAATAGCCGATGCCGGTTTTGACCGCTGGATATGAAAGGATCAGCTTGTCCCGATCTTTGCCCGCCAATGTCAAGCTCGCGTCCAACCCATCCTTCGCCAGCGCCGCAGCAATGACTGGCTCGACTGTCGCTTCGATCCAGTCGGGCAGGCGGTGACGTACCGCGCTGCTGATCTTTTTTTCCTGGCTGGCGGAATCGGGAATGGGGTTGCCTTGCTTCAACAGGTCGGCGGCCAATTCGCGGATGTCATAGGTGAGATCCACGTCCTCAGAAAACCGATCGATGATGCGATACACCTTGGACAGCGAGGTGCCACCCTTGAAGGTGAGTTTGCTGGCCAAGTCGGATTCGTAAATGGCGGACAGCACCCAGACCACCCAGATGTCTTTTTCAAGCAGGTGCGCGGGCCGCCCGCTGCGGGCCGCAGCAAATTCCAAGGCTTCAACCTGATCTTCCCGGCTGAGCGAAAACCAGGAATCAGCCATGTGCCATGGCCTCGCTGACCACTTTGGCCATCCAGCTCGGCAGTGCGGCCCGTGCGCCACGCACGGCCTCCCATTCGGATTCGGGCAGTTTGGCGCGCAGTTGCTTCAGCGCCGCCGGTGCGCTCTTTGGCCCCAGCCATGACAGCGCACGAATCACCTTGCCTGCGGGGCGCTTGCCCAGCAGCAATTGCCAGCGGTTGCCGTGCTTGAGCTCCACGCACCGGCTGCCAAGATGCAGGGTGCGAGATGCGCCGGAGGTGAGAAATACCTCGCGGGTCGGCACCTGCGTGGTCAGGCCCAGAGCATTGGCTTCGGCCGCACCATTGGCTACCACCGTTTCACCGCAGCTGGCCTCGATGGCCTGCACCACAGATTCGGTGGATGGAGGTCGGGAACCAAACCGACCCTGATGGGGGGCGACGTAGGCACCACGACTCACGCGCAGCAGCTTCCTTTCCTGAGCCAGCCGGGACAAGGTTTTGTCGATGGACGCCCGCGAACCCAGATGCAAGAACTCCTTGGGCGACAGCAAGCCACCCTCGGGCATGGCCCGGGCGGCAGACAAGATGTTCTCGGCAAGATGGCTCATGGTTATGGCTCCTTTGTCAGAAGTATAAATTAATATCTGACAAACTGCAATTTGCAGCAGACGGCCCAGCTAATGACCGCAGAGGAGCCTCCGAGGCCTCGGGAGCCCGGAGCATGCACATAAAAGGGGGATTCGCCGAAAGCCAACACGGTTTCGGCCAGAACATCGAATTCACGGCCTCAAGGCCGAGGTGTTACTGTCTGGTTCAGATTACGGACGCAGCATGACACCCTTACAACACAAGATGATGAAACGACGATCTGCCGTTGAACCTGTGATTGGACATCTCAGGGATGACTGCAGGATGCGACGCTGCTCCTGTCATCTGGTGGGGTACCGCTTTTAAGCATCTTCTGGAAAACCAGGTACGCGTCATCGCTGCTTTCGTAGGCGCGTTTAGTGTTTTCATCGTTCACCCACGCCAGCACGATCACTTTGCTCGACTTAACATACTTTACGCGAAAATTTCCAGAATCCCGGCCAACCCTCGTACCGGCATTGCCACCAATTTCGTCCTGAACAAAGATCAATCGGGGGCGATGAAATTTAGTAAAGATGGGCCTTGATCATGCCAATTGCGCCCCAACTTACATAACTTTACACCTCAAAGAGGGCTGGTCATGGGATCAATGGTTCTGAGGGTATGGGATGTGGAGCACGGTGCGTGCGCGATGCTCCACGACCTATCAAATGGTAAGGCGGGAAGGCTGGCCATGATTGATTCGGGCAGCAAAGCCGATTGGCGTCCTAGCACATTTATCAAGACCTCCCTTGGTAGGGACTGTCTTGACTATCTGTTTATCACCAACGCCGATCAGGACCATTTGAGCGATTTGCAAGGTTTGTGGGACGAAGACATCGACGTAAAAACTCTGACCCGAAACCCTCATCCTCCCGTAGAAGAACTTCGAAAGATCAAAGCAGCTGGTGGCACGTCGAATGACATTGAGCGGTTTCTACTGATGCACGCCTCATACAACCAGCCCGTAACAGAACCATTCAATGATCACATGGGCGGCATAACCCGCAAGACGTTCCACAACAACTTCCCAGAATTCAAAGACACCAACAATTTGAGCTGCGCGGTCTTCTTCGAGTTCGGTGGTTTCAAAATCTTATTTCCAGGGGACTTGGAGGAAGCAGGCTGGAAGGCACTACTCAAGCGCCAAGACTTTGTAGACGAATTAGCCGGGGTCACGGTCCTTGTCGCAAGCCACCATGGCCGGGAAAACGGCTATTGCAAGGAGGTATTCAACCACTGCAAGCCGCGCGCCATAGTGATATCTGACAAATCAATTGTGCACGACACTCAAAAAATGACCCCGACCTACCGCCAGCGTGTTGTTGACAATTGGCCGAACGGAGTCAATGTGGCAACAACGAGGAAGCAACGCCATGTGCTGACAACCCGCCGGGACGGATGGATTCAGTTTGAAGTTGAAGCAAACGGCAACTTCACAATCACGACGGAAAAGCAGGGATGAAGAGCAACGGTGAACGCTCCTTGAAGTCACTAAACATGAAGTGGCTTGTGCTACTGGCTGTGGCAGACGTGTTGTTCGTGTTGCTGTTTGTCTCCCCTGATCTGCTGGGTAAAGTGACGCTTACCGAACTTGGTATTGCGCGAGCATTGACGACTACGGTCATGCCGGTAATTGTGCTCTTAGTGGTGAATGTCCTACCACACGACGTGAAGTCCATGCTTGTGTATTGGAGGCCTCTTGGAGTGCTTCCGGGCTCTGAGGCTTTCACTAGATATGGCCCGCGCGACCCACGAATTGATATGGCTACTCTTAAAAAGAACGTAGGCGCATTGCCTTTAGAGCCTTCCGAGCAGAACGCAAAGTGGTACAAGCTCTACAAGCTGGTACATAACGAAACAGAGGTACAGGAAGCCCACAAGCTATTTTTGATGTACCGCGATATGGCCGTTTTATCCCTGCCACTTTTGTCAATAGTCCCTTTGTCCCTGAAAGTTGCAGGCGTATCGAACTCGGCCGTTTGGCTTGCTGTAATTGTTTTTATCGTACAGTACCTACTGACCGCTATCAGCGCCAGGTGGAGTGGAATTCGGTTTGTGTGCAATGTGCTAGCAATCCACTCGGCCAGAAAGATATCGACAACAAGGGCGAAGACTACGAAACAGCCAGCCTCGTAGTTGTCGCCGAAAGAAAACCCCTAGCTGGGGCTGAGCCGAGTCTTACTCCGGCCCAGCCATCTTTGGCTCTATGGTCATCAGACAGTACGAAGCCGTGGATGCGGGGGCGTTGGTCCAAGAATAGGTTTGGCCAACTCTGCCTGCAGCTGGAATCGCTGGATGTGAGCGTCCAGCGCCGACTTCATGTGCTCGCTACTTTTAGTCGCCCTCTCCAAGAGAGTGCCGCTGGCGGGCATGGTTGGGTTGTACTGGCGGCCAGGGCAGAAACGCTCCACCGCCTTAGCTCCGAGCTTGACGCTGTTTTGGATTGTCTGCATCAAGTAATTCCAGACGTTGACATCCCAAAGGATTTCACTTTCCCGCCACGTTCTGATGAGGTCATCAATCCCGCTGAGACTATCGTAGAACTCGGCAAGCAAGGCGCTATCAGCGGCCTTCATGTCCTGAAAAGCTGGCGCCGAAGGAAACAGGCTTGGCTTCCAAGGCTTGAATGTGCTCCAGTGGTCATTGGGCTGCACCCCATTCTTCGCCGATGCACAGCTAAAGTTGACCGTCGCTCGATCAAATATATGAATCTGTTGGGCCAGTATCCTAGCCAGCTCAGGCGCAAAGAATTGTAGTGCTGCATCTACACGCGCATCAGGCGCCTCAATGTCTCTCGGGCTGTCGATAGCCGATTGATTCTCGTGTAACTGATTAAGCTTTGTGACTGCTATATGCCAAGAAGGGTATCCGTAAGATTTGGCAATAAGCTCCTGGCAAGCTGCCAGCGGAGGGTTACTTTGATGTTCCTGGATGAACTCAGGAAGATGACGCTGGAGATTTTTTGCCTGTTTTTTCAGGCGGTCTATAGATGCCATGATATCTAACCTTTGTTGGCTCTTGGTCAATCATGTTTTGGACAGCCCGCATGTCAAAATGACCAAGAAAAAGGGTCAGACGACGTAAACATCTTTGATGTTGAAACCATCGACTCCCTTTAAGGATTCGCTCTTGCGGGCAGCACGGTTCGACAAGCCGCTGGTTAAATAATAAACAATACTGGGTTCTAGTGCAAACGTAAGAATTAGGCAATCACGCGCGCAAGAGAATGCCAGGCCGTCGTATAGGCCGGCGACTTCATGTTGGCCTGCATCCGCCAGCGCTGCTTAATGCCCTGCCCCGCAAAAAACACCGCACCCCGCCCCATGTCCCGGTTCATCTGGTCCACCGTCGCCATCAGGCGGCGGGAGCGGTCGCAATCCCCTCGCGCGAAAAGATCGCCTTGGTGCACACCTGCCGGCGACAGGTCCATCAGCATGACCCCTGCTTTGTTGTAGAGGTAGCCGGGCCGATAGAGGTCACGGACGCCGGCAACGGCGGCCGCGTTGATGGCCCGGCTGTCCTGGGTGGGCGTCACTAGCGGCGCCAGTCGGCCGCCGCTGTACTGCGGGGTATCCTTGAAGCGATTGGTGTGGGCAAACACCATGACCGCATGCGCAACTGACCCATCCTGCCGCAGCTTCTCCGCCGCCCTCGCCCCATGGGCGACGGCGGTCTGCTCCAGCTCGGCCAGCGTCATGGTAGCGAAAGAACAGCCGATACTGCTGAAAGAACTTGGCACGGAACCAGTGCTTGTGATCGTCGCCAAGGGTGCCGCCTTGGCGGTACTCCGGTCGGGTCGGATCTTGTGGGATGACGTCGAGCGCCAATTTCGTGATGGCTACCAGTCGCTTGCTGGCGTTCTTCTTCACAAAGCTCGCGGTTTTCAGGTTCTCCGTTGGACAGGGTGACCTGTTTTCTGCCATTGCGTCGTTTGGGTCCCCTGTTACGATGATGAAAATGCCCTTCAGCCGGTAAATAGCGGCACTGTAAGGGAAAAATCAGCGGCCACGGCCCAGAAAGACTGAAGGTCCCGGCAACGTTCTCATCGTTCTGCTAAAGGCACCCCATGCTGCTAGGGTGCGCTGACTGAGCAGATTTTTGCCAGCCGAGCAGCTTAGGATACTTGCCGTGTCAGTTTTTGACATGGTGGACTGATGAGGAAAGACCCAAGATGGAGACATAATGTATACCTAAAACCAATAATAAAGAGTATCTGCTATGCGTAAGACTGATTGGCTGAAATGGATAACAGCTTTTGGCTTTATCATGAGCTTAAGTGCTCAAGCGAGTCTTCAGGATGGTCAGCCTTATGATGTGCAGGTCAATGCGCAAGGCTATCAAATTGATGGTCAATATCGAATTCTGCGTGGAGGTAGCGTGCAGTGGTTTCGAATTCCGCCGAGCGAGTGGCAGGATCGCTTAACCAAGTTCAAGGCGGCAGGTTTTAATACCGTCGATCTGTATGTGGCATGGAATGTGGTAGAACCCAGCAATGGGCAGTTTGTCTTCGATCAGGTGGGCTTGGGTCACTTTCTTGATCTGTGCAAATCGATGGGGCTTTACGTTTATTTGCGCCCTGGGCCGTATATCACGAATGAAATGGATGGCGGCGGCATCCCTGCCTGGCTGAATGCCATCTCGACCAAGAAATCACTGGCAGCTGACGGCATGCCTAATTACCGTACGGTTGATCCTGATTATCTGTTTTATGTAGGTCGGTACCTGCATAACCTGGACAGTTATTTGCAAAATTATTTTGCCAATCGCGGCGGTCCGATTGTGCTTTATGCCTTGGAAAATGAGTACAACTGGTTCTTGCCTTTTCATGAGCTGGATAAGGTGTTTTGGTATAACAACGGACCTGAGCGAAATGTCACAGAGCTGTACAATCCGGCGGCCTATTTTACAGCGCTGAAAAACATCGTGCTCGCTGACGGTGTCAGTGTGCCCCTGACCACCTGCCCAGGAGATGGAAAAGCCTCTGATACCGGCGATGTGCCGGGTATAACCATCATGCCCAATATCTACGCAGGTATAGCCATTGCCAACAGCACCTCACCGGAGTCAGAGGTCACTTCCTTGTTGGCAGATCTGCATAACCCCTCAGCGCATGGGGGGGCCTATGTCAACACACCGAGTGGGGCTACCGAGTCTGATCGCGATCCTGTGGAGCTCACCCGCTTGATGTTAAGCGGCTTGCATGCGGGCATGGCCTTTAATGCGGTGGGTATGGCTACGCCAGGGTATCATAACGCGGTGGTGCTCTATACACGCAGCCTGTCGCAGGCGTTTGACTTCAGTAATATTAACAATATTATCAACGGCTTTGTGTCTCCTCAGGTGGGGTATTTCTCAGGTGTGGTTGATTATGACGGACCTATTTCAGCGTCGGGACTGCTGCGTCCGACTTTTTATGCATTCCGTCGCATGAATATGTTTTTTGACAGTGTTGAGCCCTACCTGGGATCTTCCGGAGCTGCACAGACGCAAGGGCTAAGTATCAGTAATACGGCGCTGGGAGCTCCCGAAGGCAGTCAACTCACCAATTACTGGACGCAGGGCCAACAAGGTTTTAGTGTCATTGACTTAGTCAATGCCTCAGGTCAGGCGCAGACGGTGCCGGTGGGTGGCATACAATTGGGCGGGCTGAGCTTCCCTCAGTATGTACCGATGACAGTTCCTGTCGCAACGCTGACGGCTCAGGGGCAGTTCAGCCAGACCAGCAATACCTACGTCATGCCGCTGGTACAGAACTTGCCACTGGACGGGGCTGCAACGCTGAATTACACCACCAGTGAGTTGCTAAGTGCCGGTGATTTTAATGGCGATGCCCTGCTGATGGTACATGGTTCAGCAGGTAGCCAGGGAGAGATGTCGATCAGCGGATTGGGTCAGGGTGCTACCGTGTTGTCTCAAGACCCTAGCATCAACATCGTGTCTTCAGGCATGGATCCTTTGGTCATCACCTATCAGCACGCGCCCAATGTGGCGCTGGTCATTCAGGCGGCATCAGGACAGATGCTACGCGTTTGGATCACTACCAGTGATGAAGCGGGTAAAGTGTGGCGCACACGTGTCAACCAGCATGATGTTATCATCACGGGCCTGGATTTTCTTAACACTCAGGCTTCGCTTAATCAGGCCGATATACAACTCAAGGCGGAGTATTCCGGTAGCCCCGACAACATCATGATCGTAAGTCCTGAGCCCTGGCAGCCGTCGAATCTTCTGATGACATCGGGATGGAACTCTACGACGCAGGCAAGTACTTACATCAAACCTACCCAGGTGGTCGGAATAACAACGCTGCCCAGTTTGTCTTCAGGTCGAGCCGCCAGTGACACAGGTGAAGCCCAGCCGGGGTATAACGACGCTAACTGGCAACATTGGTCCGGTCAGCCGCGTGCTCTGGAAACTCTGGGTATCGATGCGGGTCATGCTTGGTACCGCGCTGAACTGGATCTCAGCCATACGCCTTATTTCTGGGAAGACTGCTCGCTTTATGTGCAGAATGCCTCGGATATTGTGGGTATCTATGTTAATGGTACCTATTTAAGCACGGAGTCTCCGTTGGGCACCGAGTTGCAGTCCAATGACTGGAATGGTAATTATCAGTTCCCTTCATTGCGTCCCTATTTGCATGCTGGCCGCAACATCATTGCCTTTCGTACCGAAATTTGGGGTCATGGCAGTTTCATGTGGCCGCGCGGTACCCTGATGGGGACGACGATGCGTATGCCGGCGTTGGGTTTTGACAGTATCAAGGGCCTGGTCGGTAGCGCCCAGGTCGGTGGCAATGCGCTGAGCCTGTGGAGTGTTGCAGGAGGACTGGGGGGTGAGCGGGGAGGTTATATGTCACCCTCCTATAATGATAGTGCTTGGAGTACATGGACGTTACCGATGAACCTGGCGCGCGGCGAAGTTCGTTGGTACCGTACCACATTCAATCAGGCGCAATTGCCTTCCCTGCAACAAGTGGATGCCCCTCTCGCCTTGCATCTCACCGGGACCCATGTCAAAGCGACGGTCTGGTTGAACGGTCAGCTAATAGGGCGCTGGGTCAGCGGTGATGGTTGGTTGGGGCGTGGTTTCTGGGGACGCGCCTTGCGCGATATGTGGATGAGTACGGATCCTGATTACCTGCCACTCAGTCAACGCAGCCTGTTCCCTGCTGGGCAGAACAATGTCCTGGCGATAGCTTTTGAGGATGTGGGGGGAGGTAGTGACAGTGGTGGGCAGGTGGGCAGTGTTAATCTGGCACTGGCACCTGAGCAGTTCGGCAGTCAGGGTCTGGTAGCTTCGCCCCTGGGAGTTTTCAGCCTCGAACTTAATCAACCCTAACCTTTAGTGCACACAGCCCCGCTCATTGGGCGGGGTTGTTGTTTGCAAAAGGCATTTCAGATCGATCAACCATCCGGTCAATTCATCTTCCCTGGGTGCAGGAAAACTGCAAAGACGACCGATAAAGGCCAGCATAGCCAGACGGGCTATGCGCCGCCCTTGTTCCGGGTCATGCATAAGACGGGTAAATACCGGAATCAGGCGGCGTTCCCGTTCAACATCGATGCGTTCAAGATGATGGGCAACGCGTGTGTGATTGAGGCCCCAGGCACGTAGCGCAAGTTCCAGATGAAAGCTGCGAGTCTCAGCAAAGCTTAACATGCCATGCAATTGTTGCCAGGGGTCGAGGCCATCCCGTTCAGCCTGTTCAAAGCCACTGATGATGCCATCCGACTCAAAGCGTTCCATGATGGCATCGATAAAGTCATCCAGACCGCGGAAATGGTGGTAAAACGAGCCGCGCGTCAGGCCAAGTTGACGAGCCAGCCGGTTGGGGGTGGCCGCCATATGCCCCTCTTCATGCAGCGCCTTGAGCGCTGCCTGGATCCAGTCTTCGCGTGCCACTTTGCCACCTAGCTCCCCGTAGAGGTTATCGATCATAGCTGTTTACACACTGGACAGGAAACATACACCCCTGTATGGTTGGAGGTAGCTACTACAGGAGATGGGTCATGCCAGTCAATTTTGAGGACGAACACCGATTATTGCGCGAATCAACGCGGCGGTTTGTTGAGCGTGAAATTTTGCCTGATGTTGATGCCTGGGAAGAAGCAGGCAGTTTCCCTCGAGACCTATACCGCAAGGCAGGTGCGGCGGGGTTGCTGCGTTTGGGTTTCCCCGAGGAGGATGGGGGGACGGGCCCAGACCCCCTCATGCTAGTGGTTTTTACCGAAGAAATGATGCGCTGTACCAGTGCAGGTGTCGTGGCCGGGCTGGGATCATTAGGCATAGGTTTGCCTCCGGTAGTCACCTGGGGGTCCCCGGAACTCAAAGCGCGTATCGTACCTCCGGTCCTGGCGGGCGATAAGATCATGGCTTTGGCGATCACCGAGCCGGGAGGGGGTTCGGATGTAGCTAATCTGCATACGCGCGCCGAACGAACCGAGCAAGGTTTTCGGGTGACTGGTCAAAAAACCTTTATCACCAGCGGTTGCCGCGCTGATTATTATACCGTCGCTGTGCGTACAGGAGGCGAAGGTTACGCAGGTATCAGCCTTTTGCTGATGGAAGCTAGCATGCCAGGATTTCATCGCAGCCAGCCCCTGAAAAAAATGGGTTGGTGGGCCAGCGATACCGCTGAGTTATCCTTTGATCATGTTCTGGTCCCGTTTGAGAATCTTATTGGCCCTGAGAACGCAGGCTTTTACGCCATCATGTCGAATTTTCAGATGGAACGATTAAGTCTGGCTGTCATGGCCAACAGCACGGCTCAGATGGCGTTGGAGGCCTGCCTGGCCTATGTCAGGGAGCGTGAAGCTTTTGGTCGATCCCTCAACAAATTTCAGGTTATGCGTCATAAACTGGTGGAGATGGCCACTCAGGTCGAAGTCAGCCGGCAGTACACCTACCATGTGGCAGAACTCATGAAGCAGGGTCAGGCCGTGGTTCGTGAGGTGTCCATGGCCAAGAACTTCTCCACGCGTGTCAGTGATCAGGTGACTCATGAGGCCGTACAGATTTTTGCGGGCGCAGGTTATATGCGTGGAACCTTGGTGGAGCGGCTATATCGCGATAACCGTATCCTTTCCATTGGTGGGGGCACTTATGAAATCATGAATGAAGTGATCGCTAAACAGATGAATTTGTGACCTGAGTTTCATGAGTAGGCTAATTGCAGGCGACATGATCTGACTAAGCCGCTATGCTAGATGAACAGGCAAGGCGGGTTGTGGCGGGCACGATGGAGTTTGAGTGGGTATCAACGATGAGTCGCCTGCGTCCTTTAGCGCAGAGTTTGGCCACCAAGCCTTTGCTGGCTGTTGATACAGAATTTGTTCGGGTAGATACCTTTTATCCCTTGCCAGGCCTGCTGCAGATAGCTGATCGCGAGCAGGCTTGGCTCGTGGATCCTTTAGCCTTGCCCCGACCGCAGGAATTGGCTCGCGTATTTTATGGCGATACCTGTACCAAGGTGTTGCATGCCTGTTTTGAAGATCTTGAAGTGCTGGAGCAACTCACGCAGTTGCGGTGCAGGGCTATATTCGATACCCAATTGGCTGCCGCTTATTTAGGCTATGGCTTGCAAATTGGCTACCAGAAATTGCTGCAAGAGGAATTGGGTGTCGCCATACGCAAGGAGGAGTCACGTTCGGACTGGTTACAACGCCCTTTAACGCCAGAGCAGCTACGCTATGCCGTTCAGGATGTCGAACATTTACTGCCCTTGTATGACCGTTTACAACACCGTCTGCAGGCGTTGGGTCATTGGCAACGGGTACTTGAAGATAATGCTTTATTGCTCAGTGAAGTACCTGAGCCCGTTGATCCAGAACTGGCTTACCGTGATGTGGCCAATGCCTGGCGCCTTAAGCGACAGCAGCTGGCTGTTTTACAGGCCTTGTGCTTCTGGCGCGAAACTGAAGCCGAGCGACGCAATATGCCGCGTAATTTTTTGCTGCGTAGTAATAGTTTGTTGCCTCTTGCTCAGCTTCAGCCTGCACAAAAATCACAACTTGCTTTGATAGAAGGCATGACTCCCCGGATTTTACGACGTGAAGGTGATGCTTTACTTGAAGTGATACGTACCGCACAGCATAGTGATGCGAACAGGTGGCCTGACTTGCTGCCCTGGCCCTGGCCGCGTGAGTTGCGTGATATCATGCTGGGTTTGAAACAGGCATTAGAACCGCAAGCGGCTAACTTGGGATTGCCCTTGGATGTACTTATTCGCAAACGACATTATGAAGAATTGCTGGAGTGTTTTATGCGGCAGCGAACACCTCGCGCCCGTTGGTCAGGCTGGCGTCACGAGGTCGTTTTTGAGCCCGCCATGCGCTATTTGGAGCCTTACCGTGCTGAATTGGAACAATGGCAGATGAGGCGGTGGCGATGAGCTTGTTGATATGTTCTGTGTACAAGACAGCTAAGCGGGCTGATACCTATTTATATGTGAATCGGGAGGAAGGATTAAAACGGGTTCCAACAGCCTTGCTGGAACGTATGGAGCCTCTACAGCATGTGATGGATATGCCCTGGCGGGCAGACCGTGATCTGGCAAGAGTGCGAGCCGACGTATTGCGACAGGCTTTAAACGAGCAAGGATTTTTTTTGCAGTTGCCTCCCGCTCCCGATGATGAAACCAAAGAATTTCTGGGGCGTATTCAAAGGCGCCAGCGGGAATGACCAGGCCGGCATGGCTGAATCGCCCCCTGCACGAACTGACCTCCGAGCAATGGGAGGCTTTGTGTGATGGTTGCGGGCGTTGTTGTTTGCACAAGCTGGAAGATGAAGACACCGGGGAGGTGGTTTATACGCGTGTGGCCTGCATACTGCTGGATACAGGTACGGCACAGTGTCGGGATTACTCAAATCGCCAGTCGCGTGTGCCAGGATGTGTGCAGATCACCCCTGATAATGTTCATGGCCTCTACTGGTTACCCAGGACCTGTGCTTACCGATTGCGTGCAGAGGGAAGGCGATTGTACGATTGGCACCCCTTGCTCTCAGGTTCGCAGGAGACGGTCAGGCGAGCGGGTATCGGTGTTATGGGCCGGATTATAAGTGAGGATGAGGTGGAGGAAGATGCTTATGAAGATCATGTGGTTCGTTGGGTGAAATCATGACCCCGTCCTTACTGATAGCTTGGTTGATTTATGTGACGAGTGGCCTGGTGCTCCTGCTGCTAGCTCATGTTTTATTACAACGTTGGTGGCCAGAGGCCCGTGCAGGGTTACTCGTTGCCATGGCGATTCTGATATTTACTCCTGGCCCTTCAGAGGCCACGTTCACTCACGTTGGGCCGGCCATCATCGGGGTATTGTTCAATGTGATGTCGCATTCATGGCTCGGGGTGGTTCGTTCAGTCTTGCCGTTGACGGTGGCGGGAGCCCTGGTGACCGCTGTTATGGGGTGGCGGACTCATGTGGAGTGAGCATGAGCGCTATCTCCTGACGCCTCCTTGGCATTCTTCTGCTATACATGAAGTATCGAGGTGAGTGGACTTAGATAAGATGCGTGTGTGGGCGCTGGTTCTGTTGATGCTGGTGATGTCGGCGCAGGCAGCACAGGAAGTTCCTGATGTGGCTGTACTGATCGATGTCTCCGGCAGCATGCACAAGAATGACCCGCATGATGAACGCACACAGGCCTTGCGTCTGCTGCTCAATCTTTTACCTGCAGGCAGTCGATTTACCCTGTGGACCTTTGCGGATACCCCTGAGTTGATTGATCGTGGTTCAGCGATGGATAGCACACAGCGTTCCCAGGCGCTCGGGGTTTTAAACCGCATTGATGCTCATGGAGCCTGGACTGATATCCATGCCGCTTTGCAGTCGGCCTTGCATGAACTAAGTCAGGATACTGGACAGAATCGTCATGTGATTTTGCTCACGGACGGATTTGTAGAACTTGGGCATGGAGTAGGTGCCGATAAGACCTCCCGTGATCAGGTATGGACGGCTGATTTGCAACAGGCCATCGCAGCCCATGTGCATATCCACTCCATTGCCTTGGGGGGTGACGCTGATACCGCGCTGTTGCGGCACTTGAGTTTGGGCAGTAAGGGGCGCTTTGTACAGGCTCAGGGGCAGGCTTTAACGACAGCGTTTCTACAGATTTTTGATGTGGCCGCTCCTAGTCAGCGCGTTCCTGTGGAGGGGCATAGTTTTAGTGTGGACACCGGCGTGCGAGATATGACCCTGCTGGCTTTTCGCCCTGTCAATGGGCAGATGATGCAACTCATGCCCCCGGATCAGCAATCCTGGACGGCCAGTCAGCACCCGGCAAGTGTTCGTTGGGTCCACACTGATCAGTACGATATTGTCAGTGTTGAAAAGCCCTTGGCGGGAACCTGGCATCTGGCCGCTGATATGGGGCCGGATAGTCGGGTGAGTATATTAAGTGATATGAGTCTGGAGGTTCAGGGGGTGCCAACCAATGTGTCGCCCAACACCCCGTTGACGTTAACCATCGCGCTGAGAAACCGCGAAAAAGTGGTTACCGATGCAGACTTCCTGATGCTCACTACCTGGACCGTTGAGGCTGGTAAGGTGGGCGATTTATGGCGTAAGACCTTGATTTATGATGGTCCGGAGCAAGGGTCTGTCATGGTGCCTGGTGATGGCAAATTTACTGTCAATCTGCCAGGTTATGCCGAGCCCGGCGATTATGTGGTGCGCGTGCGGCTGATCTCTGCCACGTTTGCCAGAGAATTTGATCAATTGCTACATGTGACCGGTCATGTAGCCGATTTGCCCAAGGCGGTGGTTAAGCGTGTGGCTACCCAGGAGCCTGTGGTCTCTGCGCCGAAGAAGTCGTCGTATCGACTATGGCTATGGATACTAAGCGGGATCTTCGGTGTACTGCTGCTAGGTGGGTTAGGATTGATAGCTTATGTGGTCTGGCGAAAACATAAGTTACGCTTGGCTATTGAAAAGGCTGCCGTGGGAGGCGGTGAGGGCCAGGAAACCTCTGCAGATGACGGTCATAAGAAAAAATGAAGCCAACTATCAGGGGCTGATCAGCCATGCTGGACCGACCCGCTGGTCGTCAACAGAAGGTTGTTGCCTGAGCCATGTAGGCCCTATACTCGCCATTCCAGTGAATTATCAGGGTCAGGGCTTATGCACTTTCAGGGCACAGAACGTTATATCGCCACCGAAGATCTCAGGTTGGCGGTCAATGCGGCGGTGACATTGCAACGTCCCTTGCTGATCAAGGGAGAACCCGGTACCGGCAAGACCTTGCTGGCTGAAGAAGTGGCACGCTCATTTAACATGCCATTGCTCAGTTGGAATATCAAATCCACCACCAAGGCACAGCAGGGGCTTTACGAGTACGATGCGGTGTCCCGGCTAAGGGACTCGCAGCTCGGTGATGAGCGTGTGCATGATATACGCCACTACATACGGCCAGGCAAACTCTGGGATGCTTTCACCTCGACAGAGCGTGTGGTGTTGCTGATTGATGAGATCGATAAAGCCGATATCGAATTTCCCAACGATCTGTTGCAAGAACTGGATCGCATGGAATTTTTTGTTTATGAAACGCAGACGATGGTTAAGGCTATTCATCGTCCTGTCGTGATCATTACCTCTAACAATGAGAAAGAGTTGCCGGATGCCTTTTTACGGCGTTGTTTTTTTCATTACATACGTTTTCCTGATGCAGCGACCCTCAAGGATATCATAGCCGTACATTATCCTGGCTTGCGCGACACGCTGGTGCAGGAAGCTCTGGAAGTGTTCTTTGAACTGCGTAAGGTGCCAGGCTTGAAGAAGAAGCCTTCTACCTCGGAATTACTGGATTGGTTAAAACTGTTGATGGCTGATGACATGCCGGAGGATGTCCTGCGCAACAGGGACAGTAAAACAGCGATCCCCCCCCTTTATGGTGCTTTGCTCAAGAGTGAAGCAGATGTGCATTTGCTTGAGCGTCTGGCGTTCATGCATCGGCGCGGTGGTTGAGTACAGTTATGCTGATCGGACTTTTTGAGACCCTGCGCACGCATCAGGTGCCGGTTACTTTACGCGAATTCATGGATTTGCTGGCATCGTTGCAGGCGGGTCTGGTCTTCGCGGATATGGATGACTTTTATCAGCTGGCCAGGCTGACCCTGGTCAAGGATGAAAAGCATTTTGACCGTTTTGATCGTGCCTTTGCGGCTTATTTTGAGGGCATTTCATCCCTGCAAGACCTGAAGCTGGATATCCCTGAAGAATGGTTGCGCAAGGAAATCGAGAAATTGCTGAGCCCGGAGGATTGGGCCAAGCTGCAGGGGTTGGGGTCGCTGGAAAAGCTCATGGAAGAATTTCGTCGCAAACTGGAGGAACAGAAGGACAGGCATCAGGGGGGTAACCGCATGGTGGGGACGGGCGGGACTTCACCCTTTGGCGCTTATGGTGCCAACCCTGAAGGTGTTCGTCTGGCGGGGCCTGCACGTCATGGCCGAGCGGTCAAAGTCTGGGAGAAACGCGAGTTCCGCAACCTGGATGAGGAGGAGCGTCTGGGTACCCGTAATATTAAACTGGCGTTGCGAAGGTTACGCCGATTTACGCGTAGCGGACATGAACTGGAACTGGATTTGCCCGGTACGATACGTCAGACCGCGCACCAAGGTGGTCTGCTCGATATACACATGATTCCGGAGCGACGTAACCGTGTGAATGTTCTGGTTTTTTTTGATGTCGGTGGATCCATGGATGCGCATGTGCAGGTCTGCGAAAATCTGTTCAGTGCCGCCCGCAGCGAGTTCAAGCACATGGAGTATTTTTATTTCCACAACTTCATCTATGAATCGGTATGGAAGAATAACGAACGGCGCTGGTCTGAGCGTGAACCGTTATGGGACATCCTGCATCGATATGGGCCGGAATACAAAGTGATATTCGTAGGCGATGCCACCATGTCACCTTATGAAGTGATGTCGGCAGGAGGTTCGGTAGAGCATTTTAATGAAGAGCCCGGAGCGGTGTGGTTTGAGCGTCTCAAGCGGCATTTTCGACGTGTCATCTGGCTAAACCCTGAGCCTCAGGCGCAATGGTCCATGACGCGCTCGACGCAACATATCCATGAATTACTCGAGGGTCAGATGTATGAGCTGACTCTGGCCGGTTTAGAGTCAGCCATGCAGTCGTTAAGCCATTGAAGGGTTGAGCGCGCCAGTCAGCAGGTTGATGGCATAACTGCCATCCCATGAGCGTCCTGGCCGCTCTCCCATACGCAGCATGACGAGCTGGTGTCTGGGGCTGATGAACAGGTACTGTCCACGCATACCCTCCAGGTAGAATAGACTGGTGTCTTCGTGAGCTGCCCGGGCATGGGTGGCTTCAAACCAGGGGATGCCACGGATAGACCCATAGTCATGGGCCTTGAGCCAAAGCTGATAGCCATAGTCCGAGCGTCCTCCGCTAACACCGCGCTCAGGGGTATTGCGAGGTATCTTCATGGCCTCCAGCCAGCTTGCTGGCACCAGGGAGCGGTTCTGTACAGTCCCGTTGGTGAGAAATAGCTGGCCTACCCGTAGCCAGTCTTCAGGGGTGGCAAACATGGCGCCGAAGGTTCTCGCTTTGCCTCCGGGCTTATCCAACCATAAGGACGCGTCCCGGCAACCCAGGGGTTGCCAGAGATATGTGGCTATAAAGGTGGCGATGTCGATGCCGCTGGCGCGCTCCAGGATCATGCCTAAAATCTGGGTGTTGTAATTGTTGTACTCAAAATACTTGCCAGGATCAGCGACAGCGGGTAGCGCCAAGGTGTGTTTTTCAAGATCAGTGCCCAGGTACAGTCTGACAATCAAGGGGAATAGGCTGGGACCGTGTAATTTCAGGTCGCTTTTTAAGCCTGATTGCATGGTGAGCAAATGCTCGATCGTAATGGCTGCACGGCGGTCACGGCTCCACTCAGGCAGGTATTTTGCTACGCGATCATGAACGCTGACCAGTATGCCTTGTTCCAGTGCAATGCCCACCGCCAGGGCGATGAGCGTCTTGAACATGGACATGGAGTTGAAAACTCCCTGTTTTGCAAAACGGTGGTAGCCAGCATGGACCAGTTGTCCATGTTGCATCAGCAAGAAGGCTCGGGTGCGGTATTTGCGCAGATAGTTTTCAGCGAGACTAAGCGGGCCCTGAAGCTGTGGAGCAGCAGGTTGCAGGGGGATGTCAATGGCATTGCCGCCCATAACGGTGATACGTGGTTGATACCAGCTGCTTTGCGTGACCGGTGCAATCAGCTGTGATCCGGCAAGGCGGTAGGCATATAGCCCATGCAGGTACCATGATGATGACATCTTTGACCTCAAGTAGGCTGCTAAGTGCTGCTTATCTTAATCACGGAGCAGGGTCAGTGTACACTTGTATTTTTTAGGGAGCCTTGCGGACTGACTTTGTACATCCAGGCGACCATGTCAGCAATCACCCTGTCCCGATGGGTCTCATGCAGAATGTCATGGCGAGCATCGGGATAAAGCTGCATGTCAACCTGGCGTATGCCGCTGGACTTCAATACCTCAACCAGTTTTTTAACGCCCTTGCCCTGGCCTCCAACAGGATCCTTCTCGCCCGAGAAGACATAAATAGGCAAATCCTTGCAGATGGCGCGCATGCTGGAGAGGCGAGACATGGTTACCATGGCTTGCAGCATTTGTTTCCAGTAAAGGTTACTGACTTGCGTGCCACAGAGCGGATCGGCGATATAGCGGTCGACGAATCGAGGGTCGCGTGACAGCCAGTCGTAGCGGGTTCGGTTGGGGCGGAACAGACGATTGAACTGGCCAAAACTCAAGGCATGTAAAAGCGCGCTTTGTCCCTGGGGGCCCTGGCGCCAGGTTTCCAGGGCAGCTATCAGCCCGGCTAGTCCCAGGTACCAAGGAGCGGCATAGTTAGAGCCTTCGAGCAATAAAGCATCGATCTCTGAGGAATGTTCCTGAGCGAAGATCTGAGCAATGAAGCTGCCCATGCTATGCCCCAGCAAGAGCAGGGGACGCTGAGGATACCAGCCACGTATGGCGCGGTTAACCAGGAGAACATCATCGCAGATGCGTCGGAAGCTATCCTGTTCACTGGCTTGGCCGAGTTGATGGATATCACAGGCAGCGCCATGGCAGCGGTGGTCGTGGGCAATCACCGCTAAGCCTGAGGCTTGCAAGGTCTGGGCAACATCATCGTAGCACCGTCCGTGTTCGGACATGCCATGCAGTATGTGAACGACAGCGAGGGGATTGTCCACGGGCCAATGGTATAGGGGTATAAGGTGGCCATCCTGGCCGGGTATGCTGCTACTGAGAAAGCTCATCATTTGTCCTAACGTGGTCAGAAGACTTAATTTACATTATCCTAGGCGACTTTGGTGTCGGACTCGGCAAAAAGCCCGCATGCAGACTTTACATTATTACCTGTCCTTTCAGCAGCCGACCCGGCATATTTTCGAGGTCAAACTGCGTATCGCCAAGCCTGATCCACAGGGTCAGGTGCTATGGATGCCGAATTGGATACCGGGAAGTTACATGATCCGTGACTTTTCCCGACATATCACGCAATTGTCAGCACAATCCGCCGGGCAGACCTTGCAGGTAGAAAAACTGGCCAAGAACCGGTGGCGCTGTCCTCCCGTGATGCAAGACCTGGAAATAACTTACCTGGTTTATGCCTGGGACTTGTCGGTGCGTGGCGCTCATTTTGATCTTAAGCACGCTTACTTCAACGGAACGGCCCTGTTTCTGGCAGCCCAAGGACTTGAGGCATCAACGCATTGCCTGCATATCGATCGGCCTGAAGGTGTTTGGGCGAAATCCTGGCAAGTAGGAACTTCTTTACCCGGGCTTAAAGTCGATGAGGCAGGATTTGGATGTTATAAGGCGGCTCACTATGCCGATCTCATCGATCATCCTGTCGAAGTGGGGCGGTTTCAACGTTTAAGTTTTGATGCTTGGGGCTGTCCACATGTTTTGATCATCAGCGGCGCTGATCGTTTTAATTCCGAACGTCTGACTCGTGATGTTCAGCGTATCTGTAGCGCCCAGATCCATTTTTTTGGTGGCACCCCTCCCTTCTCTTCTTATGTATTTCTGCTGCAAGTGGTGGATAGCGGATACGGCGGGCTGGAACATGCGACCTCTTGCAGTTTGCTGGCTGCACGCGAGTGCCTGCCGGGGCGTGATGAGCCGCAGGAGCCAGGTGATGCTTACACGCAACTGTTAGGGTTGATCAGCCATGAATACTTTCATGCCTGGAATGTTAAGCGTTTACGCCCGGCGGTTTTTGAACCCTACGCGCTGGAGCAGGAAGTGCATACTCCTTTGCTTTGGTTATTTGAAGGGGTGACTTCATACTATGATGATCTTTTTTTGCTGCGTTCAGGTTGCATCTCGCGTCAGCATTATGAGCGCTTGCTGGGGCAACAAATTACACGATACCTGCGGCAGCCGGGATGGCAATGGCAATCGCTGGTTGATGCCAGTTTCGATGCCTGGACCAAATATTACCGACAAGATGAAAACTCGGTCAATGTCCAAACCAGTTACTATGTACACGGTTCGTTGGTAGCGCTATGCCTTGATCTTTATCTGCTTCAACAGAGCGCTCAGCAGCAGTCGCTGGATCGGTTGATGCAGTCGTTATGGCAGACTTATGGAGTTAGTGCAGTTGGCATTCGTAGGTCGGATATTCTGCAGGCCCTTGCTACCTTACAGCGCGGTAGTGAGGAGTTTCTGGAAGCTCTGGTGACGCAATGCCAGCCCTTGCCCCTGGAAGAGCTACTGACCCGCCAAGGGATGAATTATAAGGTTCGTGTACGTGAGTCCCGGTCCGACATGGGAGGAGTACCGGGTTCCTCGGCGGGGCTAAGGGTTAGCCTGGGGGGGCAGTGGCAGGCCCGTGATGGCGGGTTGATATTGACTCATATTTACTATGACTCTGCGCTGGAGCGGGCAGGTTTGTGTGTGGGTGATATCATAGTGGCCATCCAGGGGCGGCGTGCCACGGAAGCTGCCTGTGAGGCTATAATGAGGGCCTCTGTCGTTGACGAGCATGTTGAGCTTCATGCTTTCAGGCGTGATGAGTTGATGGTCTTTGAGGTCATTCTGCAGGAAAGTTGGATGGATACCTGTTACCTGACTAGCAGCGATGAGAAGCCCTTTGACGGTAGATTAAGAGCGTGGTTGGGTGATCAACCCACGGATATGTAGTTTAAACAAGTTGTCCTAAGGAGTAGATGGAATGGATCGTGATTTCTGGCGTGATAAGTATCCTGAAAGTGTGCCTTTTGAAATTGATACGCGCAAATACGAAAGTGTGCTGAATCTGTTTCAGGAAGCCTGCAGTCGTTACGCCGCCAACCCTGCCTACTCCAACATGGGGCATACTATAACCTATGCTGATCTGGAGCGTGATTCACGCGCTTTTGCCGCTTGGCTGCAGGAGCATACGGATCTCAAACCGGGTGATCGCATCGCTATGCAGATGCCCAATATCCTGCAATATCCCATCGCGGTTTTTGGTGCCATGCGTGCAGGCTTGATCGTAGTCAATACCAACCCGCTATACACCGAACGCGAGATGGTGCATCAGTTCAATGATTCAGGAGCGCGAGCTCTGGTCTCCTTCGTTAACATAGGTAATCTGGTAGAAAAAGTGGTGCCGCAAACGGGGATCAGGTATGTGATCATGACCGGTATAGGTGATGCCTTGCCGTGGCCCAGAAGGTGGCTGGTCAATACCGTGGTCAAACATGTTAAAAAAATGGTGCCAGCCTATAAGTTGCCGCAGGCACACAGCTTTAGTGATGTGATCACCCAGGGACGACGCTTGACATTTAAGCCGCATGAAGCGGCCAGTGATGATATCGCTGTGTTGCAATATACCGGGGGTACGACGGGAGTGGCCAAGGGGGCCATGCTAACTCACGCCAATCTGGTCGCTAACCTGATGCAAATGAGGGTTCAACTGGCTCACTTGGATGAAGGGGCGGAGACTATGGTGGCACCGCTGCCGCTCTATCATATTTTTGCCTTTACGGTGTGTTGTTTAGGCATGATGGAAATTGGTTGTCACAGCCTTTTGATTACCAATCCGCGCGATCTGCCCGCCTTCGTCAAAGAACTGTCTAAAGTGCGTTTTAGTGCATTTGCCGGTCTGAATACCCTGTTTGTCGCCTTGCTCAACAGCCCTGATTTCCGCAAGCTGGATTTTTCTGCACTCAAAATGACCGTGGCGGGGGGTATGGCCCTGACTCATAAGGCGGCAGAAGATTGGGAGAAAGTAACGGGTTGTCGGGTCTGTGAAGGTTTTGGCATGACCGAGACCTCGCCGGTGGTAACAATGAATCCCCTGATGGCGATTCGTATCGGCAGCATCGGTTTGCCGGTTTCTAACACCACGCTGAAGACCATCGATGACAATGGTGTAGAGACCGCCCTGGGTGAGCCAGGTGAACTCTGTGTGCAAGGCCCACAAGTGATGAAAGGGTACTGGCAACGTCCTGAGGCCACCAGTGAAACGATAGATGCTGAGGGATGGTTGCATACCGGAGATATAGCCGTGATTCAGGAAGATGGCTATGTGCGTATTGTCGATCGTAAGAAGGACATGATTCTGGTATCAGGTTTTAATGTCTATCCCAATGAGATTGAAGATGTGGTGGCCACGTTGTCCGGGGTGCTGGAATCAGCCGCCGTGGGCGTGCCTGATGCCAAGTCAGGAGAGGCCGTTAAACTCTTTGTTGTTAAACGTAATCCATCACTGACAGTCGAAGATGTCATGGCGCATTGCCGGGCCAATCTGACCGGTTATAAAATGCCACGCAGTGTGGTATTCCGGGATGCTTTGCCCAAGACTCCTGTCGGTAAGATCTTGCGTCGGGAATTGCGTGACCAATAAAGACCAGCTATGGTGGCAGCAGTCCTGGGAGCGAGTGCATACGTCGGTGCGCTGCCAGGATGTGGCGGCGCTGACCCGACAATTACGCCGTCTGCGCGTCAAGCATGATGAGCATCAACGCCAGGCATTTGAGTCGGCCTGTGCTCGTTCTGAGGCCTGGGTGCAATCCCGTCATGCCTGTGTGCCCACCTGGACGTACCCCGATCTGCCGGTCGTTGCTCGCCGTGAAGATATCCTGCAAGCCCTGCGCACTTCCCAAGTCGTGATCCTGGCCGGAGAAACCGGTTCAGGTAAAACGACACAGTTACCCAAGCTCTGTCTGGAAGCAGGGCGGGGTCGTCGAGGTCTTATCGGTCACACCCAGCCGCGCCGTCTCGCTGCGCGTAATGTGGCTCTGCGCATTGCAGAAGAATTGTCGGTTCCCATCCCAGGGCCGGTGGGTTATAAAATGCGCTTCACCGATCAGACGATGGAAAACACGCTGATCAAAGTGATGACCGACGGTATTTTGCTGGCAGAATTGCGTGCTGACCGCTGGTTGAGCGCCTACGATACGCTGATTATCGATGAAGCCCATGAACGTAGCCTCAATATCGATTTTTTATTGGGAGCTTTAAAACTGCTGCGCCAGCGCCGCCCTGATCTGCAGTTGGTCATTACTTCTGCTACCCTTCAGGTCGAGAAATTTGCGGCCTTTTTTGAGGGGGCTCCGGTCTTGACTGTCGAAGGGCGGCAGTACCCGATTGAGACCTACTATCATCCGTTGCCGACCGGGGAGGATAGTGATCAGGAGACCCTGGGTGTCGCCGTTTTGCAGGCCATCGAGACCTGCATGGCCGAGGAACGTCAGCGAGGCTGGGCGCCTGGTGATGTGCTGGTATTCGCCAGCACCGAGCGAGAAATTCGTGATTTACATGAGTTTTTGCGGCGAGCCCTTCCCCCTGCTGTCGACCTGCTTCCCCTCTACGCACGCTTATCAGCAGCAGAGCAGCAAAAAGTATTTGCGCCCCATGCAGGTCGTCGGGTCGTGTTGTCTACCAACGTCGCTGAAACTTCGGTGACCGTGCCCGGGATACACTATGTTATTGATCCCGGCAAAGCCAGAACAAGCCGTTATGCCTACCGTTCCAAAGTGCAGCGTTTGCCGATAGAACCCATCTCCCAGGCATCGGCTAATCAGCGTCGCGGTCGAGCTGGACGCGTAGCACCCGGTTTGTGTATCAGGCTCTATGAAGAAGCTGATTTCTTGCAGCGCCCGGAGTTTACTGATCCTGAGATTCTGCGTACGCATTTGGCGTCGGTTATTCTGCAGATGCAAGATCTGGAATTAGGTCAGGTAGAAGATTTTCCCTGGTTGGATGCGCCTGACTCGCGGTTGATTGCTGATGGTTACCGCTTGCTCGATGAGTTGGGCGCCATGGATGGTTCCCGTGGTCTGACGGAGCAGGGCCGGGCTTTGGCAAGCTGGCCTCTGGATCCTCAGTTGGCTCGAGTGCTACTGGCGGCCGCAGCGTTGGGCTGTTTGCGCGAAGCCTTGATGGTGGTGTCCGCTCTGGCTGTCCAGGATCCGCGTGAGCGACCGCCTGAGCATGCCCAGCTGGCAGACCAGCGCCATGCGCTGTTTCGCGATGAACAGTCAGACCTGCTGTTTTATGTTCGCTTGTGGGAACATATGGCTGCGCTTTGGCCTGAGAGCTCAGAACGGCAGCGGCGCAGCTTTGCCCGGCAACATTTTTTGTCTTGGATGCGTTTGCGTGAGTGGCGCGATATGCATCGGCAGTTGTTGCTGGAGTGTGAGCACCGGCGTTGGAAATTTAATGAGGAACCTGCAACCTATGAAGCTCTGCATGCTGCTTTATTGCAAGGATTTCCAACCCAGGTGGCTAAGCGTATCGAGCAACGGGAGTACAGCGGCTGCCGCGGTCAGAAGGCATTTTTATATCCAGGTTCGGCGTTGTCGCGTAAACCCCCCGAGTGGTTGCTGGGTATAGAATGGGTAGAGACGCAGAAGGTATACATGCGTCAATGTGCTCGTCTGGATGCTGTCTGGATTGAAAAATACCTTGGGCATTTACTCAAACGTCATCATAGTGATCCGCATTGGGAGCGCAAACAAGGACGAGCCATGGTCATGGAGCAGGTCAGCCTGTTAGGTTTGGTGATCCTGGCGGGGCGTAGTGTGCCGTTAGCCCCCATCGACGCCGTGCAGGCACACCAGATCTTTCTCCTGGATGGCTTAGTTAGAGGTCAGGCGGATATCAAGGCTGGGGTGTTGCAACATAATCGCGACCTGGTGCAAGCGGTTCTGGCGCTGGAAGACAAAACACGCCGCCGTGATTTGCTGGTGGATGAACAGGTGCAAGTAGAGTTCTACGCTCAGCGCATCCCCGAGACCATCGTGGATGTACGTAGTTTTGAGCACTGGCTGCGGCAATCTCCTCCCGATGTTTTAAAAATGGAGCGCAGCTTACTCGCCAGGGCAGATAAGCCCCATGCCGGTGAGGATTTCCCGGACATCCTGCATACCCCTGAAGGTGATTTCAGGCTGCGCTATGTGTTTGCCCCGGGAGATGTTCGTGATGGTGTTACTTTGCTATGCCCCGTGGGCCAGTATTACAGCTTGCCTTGGGGGCGTATTGAGCATCTCGTGCCTGGCTTGCGCGATGAAAAGGTGTTGCAGTTATTGCGTAGTCTCCCCAAGTCCTGGCGACGGCAGCTCGTGCCCCTGCCCGAAGTGGCCGCCACGCTTAAATTGCCGGAAGGGCTGGGCATGCGCGAAGGCTTGGTTCAAGCGCTCAAAATTCAGCGTCAGATCGATATCACGGTTGATGATTTTGACCTTTCCTCCTGTGCTCAGCATGTGCTTATGAATATACAGGTGGTTGACCTGCATGGAAAAGTTCTGCTGGAAGGACGTCATCGCGATCAGCTTGATGTGGAGATGGCTGCCTTGTCACCGGTGGCAGAGCCGAGTTCGGAAGAGATTTCTGATGCCTTGCCGCGTAAGACTTGGCCGGAGGCGGGGGTGCCTGAGCAGGTTCGTCGAGGCGGAGGAACGGCACTGCAGGTTCTTTATCCGGCGCTGGAAGATCAAGGTGATGCGGTTGTCTTGCGCGACCTGGTCAGGCGATCCGAGGCGGTGCTTGTGCATAGGCGAGGAACGGCCAGACTACTGGTGTTAGCGATCAATGATCTGTTAAAACCCTGGTATCAAAAGATTTATAAACAAACGTTATTCATACCCTTACTGAAGGGCGGTACCGCGCATGAATTGGCAGATGATTTTCTAATGGCTATAGTACAGCACCTGGCCGGTCTGGATGAAGGCGAGGTGCGTAGCCTGGCGGAGTTTCAATCCCGCTTGCTGGTGGCTCGTACCGGTGCAGCGGCGCTGGCTGCGCGCATGGTGGAGGATCTGGAGAAGATTGCCCAGGCACTGGGAGAAATTCGGCGCAAGTTGACGACTTTGCCCATGGCACTGCAGCCTTTGCAAGAGGATGTCGAGCAACAGTTAAAGGAACTTTTTCCGCTACATGTTTTGCAACAGGTAGGTTATCGGCGCTGGATACATTATCCTCGCTACCTGAAAGCAATTCTGTGGCGACTAGAACGTGCTGGTGGGCAATGGGAACGTGACCTTGTGTCAGCCCAGGATGTGCAGAAGCGTTATCGTGCATGTGAGGCTTTGCTGGCGCAGCGCATACAGCGCCAGGAGGATACGCATGCGCTTTGGGAATACCGTTGGTTGCTGGAAGAGTACCGTGTGGCTTTGTTTGCTCAGGCGATGAAAACGGTACAACCGGTATCAGCGGTGCGATTGGATCGTCTCTGGGCAAGCCTGCAGTGACAGGCAGCACAGCAGACTTAGGTGATAAGGTGGAGACAAAACATGGCCGATGTCGTTATAACGGGTACCGGGCTATTCACACCGGCCGAGCAGATTAGCAACGAAGAACTGGTAGTTGCTTTTGATGCCTATGCACGATTGTATAATCAAAAAAATGCCGAGGCCATTGAAGCGGGCACCCTGCGCGCCATGGGCATGTCCAATGCGGAATTTATTCAGAAGGCTTCAGGGATATGTTCGCGTCATGTCATTAACAAGTCGGGTATTTTAGATCCCGAGAGACTCTACCCCTATATTCCGGAGCGCAGCAATGATGAGCTGTCCATACAGGCTGAGATCGGTGTGGCTGCGGCTCGTCAGGCTATGGCGCAGGCGGGCAGGAGGGCTGAGGATATCGATGGGGTTATAGTCGCCTGCTCCAATATGCAGCGCGCTTATCCGGCGATGGCTATCGAGATTCAGGAAGCCCTGGGTATCAAGGGTTTTGCCTTTGATATGAATGTTGCCTGTTCATCGGCAACCTTTGGTCTGCAAGTAGCGACGGACAGTTTGCGCTCAGGGTCAGCGGGTTGTTTGTTGATGGTCAATCCTGAAATCTGTTCAGCGCATCTGGAATGGCGTGATCGCGATTGCCATTTTATCTTCGGTGATGTGGCTACGGCGGTGATCCTGGAACGTTCAGGTCAGCCAGGCCAGCAAGCCGATGCCTGGGAGATTATAGGGACACGGCTGCAAACTAAGTTCTCCAATAATATCCGTAATAATTTTGGTTTTTTGAACCGTTGTGATGAAAGTGGTGTTGGAGCGCGGGATAAATTGTTTATGCAAGAGGGGCGTAAAGTATTCAAGGAAGTATGCCCTATGGTTGCAGAGCAAATAAGTTCACATTTAGCCGATCTGGGTAAGGTTCCCGATGATTTGAAAAGGCTGTGGTTGCATCAGGCTAACAGTAATATGAATGAACTGATTTCCCGCAAGGTCATGGGGCGCGAGGTTAGCCGAGAGGAAGCCCCGCTGATTCTGGATGCCTATGCCAATACCAGCTCGGCAGGTTCCATCATTGCATTCCATAAGCATAGGGATGGTATGAACTCGGGGGATCATGGTGTCATTTGTTCTTTTGGCGCGGGCTATTCTATAGGTAGCGTGATCGTGCGCAAATGTTAAAGTTAATGCTGGTGGCGCTCATGCTGTGGCCGGCCTTGGCTATGGCTGATGATGCGCGTGATCCTTGGGTGGGTTTTAATCGTCCGGTGTACAGATTCAATGATACCTTGGATCGTTATATCCTGCGGCCGGTTGCGCGTGGCTATGTGCGCGTCACTCCTAATCTGGCACAGCAGGGAATTCATAATTTTTTTAGTAACTTAGGCGATGTTCTGGTCGTTTTAAATGATGTATTGCAGGCTAAGCCAGATGCAACCGGGCGGGATTTTTTACGGCTGGTGATTAACTCGACCTGGGGTGTGGCAGGTCTGGTCGATGTCGGTACACGTGTGGGTCTTCCCAAGCATAATCAGGATCTGGGTATAACGCTTGGGATTTGGGGAGTTCCAGCAGGGCCTTATGTGGTCTTGCCCTTTTGGGGGCCTTCAACCTTGCGCGATGCCCCGGCTAGCCTGGTGTCGACGCTTTTATATCCCATCAACTTTCTCAAGCCCGCTCGCGATCAATGGGGGCCCGATGCGTTGATGGTGGTGGATGATCGGGCTCAGTTGTTGCCATTGCAAGCCACGTTGGATAGTTCAGGCGATCCTTATAGTTTGTTACGTGAAGTTTATTTGCAGCGGCGTGACACCGAGATCCGGGGCCCCTCAGCCCAGGATCCTTTTACTGACGATGCGAATACCCCTTAAAGTGACTATTCTAATACTTTTTGAATTTCCAGCGCTACCATAAAGCGTTGCGTCTCGCCCGGGGTGACCCGTATCACCCGGGTGTGGGAGGCCAGGGAAGGAATGGCGGGATGTGTTGAGGGCAGGGTAACGCTGAGCAGATCACCCGCCGTGACTTCGGTGTCTGTTTCCAGCAACATGCCGCTGGCTGAGAGATTTAAGCAACGACCGGTATAGGTCTGCCCCTGAGCATCCGTAAAACTTAAGTCTGTCCCAATATGCAGACGCATGAAGGAACGTTTTTCATCATAGCTATAACGATTAGTTGGGGTCATCTTGGCTGGCCTCACGGCATTGTTTTGTAGCACTAAATAAACGGAATTTCTCTCAAAATGCAAGCTTGCTTCCATAGGCAGATAGGAGTACCGTTGTCCCCTCCTTGTAGGTACGATGTACAGAGTATTTATGTCTGGCAATAGCACCGACAGCGTACTCATCGTAGATGATGAGCCTCTGGTCCGGGAGAGTATGGCGGTATATCTCAGCGATAGCGGCTACCATGTCTTGCTGGCTGAGGATGGTCGGGAAGGCTTGCGTCTTTTCCGGGAAAAGTTGCCGCATCTTGTGATTTGCGATTTGCGCATGCCTGCCGTGGACGGACTAGATCTTCTGAAAATAGTGACCTCGGAATCACCTGAGACGCCTGTTATTGTCGTCTCCGGGCAAGGTGATATGGCGGATGTCGTCACCTCGTTACGTTTAGGGGCCTGTGATTATCTCTTCAAGCCTATCGTGGAGATGGAGGTTCTGGAGCATGCTGTTCGCCGCGCTCTGGAACGCGGTCATCTGTTGCGTGAGAACCTGCAATATCGGCAAAAACTTGAACTTGCCAATCGTGAGCTTGAACGCAGCCTTGATGTGCTGGAGGAAGACCAGGAGGCGGGGCGTCGCATACAATTACGTATGTTGCCGGAAACTCCCCTGCAAGTGGATAATTTCACCTTTAGTCATCGTATTGTACCTTCCTTGTATTTAAGTGGCGATTTTGTTGATTACTTCAGGTTAGGCGAGCACCGCATGGGATTTTACCTGGCCGATGTCTCAGGCCATGGCGCCTCAAGTGCCTTTATTACCGTGTTTTTAAAAACGCTGACTACGCGTATTCAGCGTCATTATGAAAGGCGTAAGGCGGTCTCTTCGTTGTCTCCGGCACGCATCCTGGCCAGCATCAACCAGGAATTGATGGCCATGGCCTTAGGCAAACATCTGACGATGTTCTGTGGTGTTATCGATCTGCAGGATAATCACCTAACCTATTGTGTGGGAGCACATTTTCCTCCTCCCATTCTGGTCACTCAGGATGCATCAGGTGAACAGGTCAGACCGCTGGAGGGTATGGGATTGCCGGTAGGTTTGTTTGCTGAAGCCAAGTATGAAGATATCGAAATGGATATGCCGGAGCGATGGACTCTGGTGGCGATGTCGGATGGTGTTCTTGAAGTCATGGAAGGTCATTTACCGGAGAAGGAAGCACGGTTACTGGAATTAGTTCAAAGCGGACGCCGTTCCGTCGAAGATCTATCGCAAGAACTTTCAATTTCAGGTAATGTCGAGGTTCCAGATGACATTGCCATTCTGGTGGTGGAGCGAAGCGAATAAAATATGCAGTCCGGCCGAATTCTCTATGCGGTGCACCAAGGAACCTACATCCTTAAGCTTGAGGGTGAAGTCAGGGTGCCTTTATGTACGTCCTTGGATGGATTTTTGGAAAGAATGTTTCTCGATCAGAAACTTTCTGGTGTGTTTATTGATTTGACGGAATCCGTCATCGTAGACAGCACGACCCTGGGGTTGTTAGCTAAAATTTCGGTTTTTCTTCGAGAACACTCTAAACATCGTCCCGTTATTCTCTCTACGCAGCCTGATATCACACGGGTGCTCAAAAGTATGGGATTTGAGCAGGTTTTTGTTATCCTGGAGAAAGCACCCAGTTCAGAAGCCGATGCTCTGGTAGAACTTCCTCTGGTAACCCCTTCCGAGGCGGAGGTGACTCACCAGGTTATCGATGCCCATCGTACGCTGATGAGCCTTAATGTGCACAATCAGCAGATATTCTCTAACCTGGTCGAGACTTTGGAGACGGAACAGCATCGTTTAGGTCTGCCGCCCTGCACTTAGCGTGAGGTAGGCCATTGCTTCAGTTGTTTTTCCAGGGCGCGTAAATCTTCCGTGAATAATCGTATGCCCTCGGAGAGTTTTTCTGTAGCCATGGCGTTCTCATTGAGGGACCAGCGAAAATCTTGTTCTCGCTCCGGCACTCGGGTTGATGTAAGGGCAGGGTCAGGTTGTAGCTGCCGTTGCAGAGGTTCATTCGATGCCTGCAAAGCTTCCAAAAATTTGGGAGCCAGCGTTAGTTTGTCACAACCTGCCAGGTTGCGTATCTCGTCAAGGTCACGAAAGCTGGCAGCCATGACGATGGTCGCATAGCCGCAAGCCTTAAAGCGCTGATAGATGGCGCGTACGGACTGCACGCCAGGGTCCTGATCGCCCGTATAAACGGCCTGCGGGTTGTGCTGACGGTGCCAGTCAAGAATACGACCCACAAAGGGTGATATCAGGGTGGCGCCAGCCTGAGCGGCAGCTTCTGCCTGCTGCAGAGAAAAAATCAGCGTGATATTGGTCTTGATGCCTTCGCGTTCTAGCACGGAGGCTGCCTGTATACCTTCCCAGGTGCCTGCTATTTTGATCAGTAGGCGATCACGCTCTATACCCTGTTGCCGGTAGTAGGTAATGAGCTGTCTGGCTTTCTGTATCGTCGCTGAAACATCAAAGGAAAGCCGTGCATCGACCTCCGTGGAGACTTTGCCAGGGATGCATGACAGAATTTCCTTGCCTAGGGCCACAGCTATGCGATCGATAGCTTCATCGACCCCATAGGAAGTCGAACGATGGCGCAGGTCATGCAGAATCCTGGTAATCAGGTCCTGATAGCGAGGTAATAGAGCGGCTTTATAAATCAGCGATGGATTGGTGGTGGCATCGACAGGTTTATAATTACGCACCATATCCATGTCGCCGGTATCGATCACGACACTGCTGAAGCGCTTGAGCTGTTCAAGTTGGTTCATAACAGGCTGGGGTGAGATCGGGCCAGGCCCGGTGAGCACACCCGCTCTCTCCAAGGTTGAGCTATAAGGTAGCGTCTATCATAGCGCAGCGCCCGACCCCCTGTCCTCCACGGCACGGCGTGCCTGTTCAATAAGTTCCAGGCCTGCTCCTGAACGATGAGCGCCATCGCTCAGAATCTGTCGCCAGCGCCTGGCTCCAGGCAGGCCCTGATAGAGGCCGAGGATATGTCGTGTCATCTGTGTCAGCGGCGTACCCATGGCAAGTTCATCAGCCATAAAGGGCAGATAGCGCGACAGTATTTCTGCGCGCGTGGGTAGGGGAGTTTTCCATAGCCTGGCTTCGATTTGTGCCAATAGGTAGGGGTTGTGATACGCCTCGCGCCCAATCATGACCCCATCGACGTGTTGCAGGTGCATCACTACTTCATCGGTATGGCGTACACCGCCATTAAGCACGATGCTCGCAGCGGGGTAGCGTAGCTTTAACCCATGCACATCGGCATAACGCAGGGGGGGAATCTCCCGGTTTTCTTTGGGACTTAAACCCTCGAGAATGGCTATACGGGCATGCACAATGAAGTGACGGCAACCCGCTGCCCATTGTGTATCCATGAAGTGATGCAGATCCTCCATGCGGTCTCGTCCGTTGATGCCTAAGCGATGTTTGATGCTGACGGTGCATGTTACCGCTGACTGCATGGCGGAGAAGCAATCCGCAACCCGTTCGGGCTCAGCCATGAGGCAAGCTCCAAAGCGACCTTGTTGCACACGATCGGAGGGGCAGCCTACATTGAGGTTGATTTCGTCATACCCCAGGTCTTCAGCCATACGGGCACATAAGGCCAGATCCGCAGGGTCAGATCCGCCTAGTTGTAAAGCGAGCGGGTGTTCAGAAGGGTCATAACGCAACAAAGCCTCACGACGACCGTGGAGTAAGGCGGCGGTAGTTACCATCTCAGTATAAAGTCGAATATGGGGTCCCATCAGGCGTAAAAAAAAACGGTCGTGACGGTCAGTCCAGTCCATCATGGGAGCGACGGAGATAATTTTTTCGTTTAAATGCATGTGATTATCTGTATATGATCGGTGTTGTAGAGCTTATGTAGCGACATGGTACCTGTTTTTCAGCGTGGTTTTGGGCTTTTCTGGTGGTGATGCCGATGCTTTTTTAGTTTCAGCAGAATGCCCAGTACGGAGAAGCTGTTGTTGGGTTTGGAGTGATTGAATTATCAGTTAGTGCGTAAAACCCTGCCGTTTCCTTAGACTCCAATCTTTTCAAGGGCAGGGTATTACGTATGCAGTTGACTTTTTTTGGTTTAGGGTTGGGGTTCTTCAGGAGCAGCCGGGCGTTCGCCGATGATGGCTGATCGCTCAATGGTGTCATGGGCTCGACGCAGACTAAAAAGCACATGACTGCCAGGTTTGAAGGCGGCTATGGTGTGCATGGCTTGCTGGATAGAGCTCAGGGGTTGCTGATTGATGCTGATGATTTGGTCGCCAGGGAGGAGGCCGGCTTGATCAGCAGGTCCACCGTGAAGCACAGAGTTGATCTGCACGG
>JAJZHP010000105.1 GCA_021804355.1 Pseudomonadota bacterium
TCGACCAATAGTGTGTTTGCCGCTCCCCTATCCTCAGTCGATAGCCGTCGTTAAAATCCCCGTTTTGCCTTTGGAGAGGCGTCATGCGCCGCTTGATCTGCCGGGGATCGTCATCACTGACCGGAAGCCGGAGCCGCCCATAGCTGAGTTTGCCATGGCGCGCAGTTTCATAATGCTTCACACAGAGCAGTACGAGGAGGTCAAAGTGTCGGAACGCCGGCAAGTGATTTGGGGCGTGGATCTGTCCCGGTTGGCCGACTGGCTGGAGGAAGACCGTACAGGGCAGCGCCGGCTGGCGCTGTAAATGGAAAACCCCCGGCAGCAGCGCTGCGCGGGGGTGAGAGATTTACTGAATAGACAGACGAACGTGCTTGCCTGTTCTTGCCAGCATATCCACCAATGCATCAATGGTGAATTTAATAGCCTTCTTGTTGATCACGTCGGAGACACGCGGACGTGTCACGCCAAGAATTTCCGCCGCTTCAGCTTGCTTGAGCTTTTTCGCTTCAATCCATTCCGCCAGTTCGGTCATCAAGGAATCCTTGATGACCAGCTTCTCGGAGATGATTCGTTGCGATTCAGCCTTCAGCGCAGCCGCTTCTTCCGGCTCAAACCCCAAGTCAGCAAATACGTTACCGCCGACGGGGGTAATGTGCATGGATTTGGTCTCGATGCTCATTTCTTATTCCTTTCCTGGACAACAGCCTTGTAGCGCGTGGTCGTAATATCTTGGTCGTGTTTGCTGGTTGAGGTTGTCTTCTTTTTGAAGCAGTGCAACACATAAACCGCTTCTGGAAACTTGGCGACATACATCACGCGGAACCAACCATCGTCGAGATTGATGCGGATTTCTTTCGTTTCCGCGCCAATCACATCAAATGGCTTCCAATCATCCGGTTCCAAGCCAGACTGAACTAAATCCAACTGGTGCCCGGCTTCCTTGCGTGCCGCCGGCGTGAAGATGTTGTCATCCTTCAAGTCCTTTAACGAAGACCCTCTCCAATCAATTGGCTTTTCGCTCATAAGACCCCTTTGCGTCAGTGTATCAAAATTTATACATAACGCAACGGTCACCAGCTTTATTCAGCGGCATACAAGGCAACTGAGTGCGAGACACCAACGCGCTCGATGAGTTGAGCATGGTTGGCGATTGCCAGTTCCTTGGCCCGCTGTGCCAAAGTGGCTACCGGCTGAGTATCATCATAGCTTTCGATGGTGTCTTCCATGCCTTCGACTACCTCCCAGGACTGGCTAGACATACCCAAACCATCGAGCATATGGCTGGTCACCACGTTCACCACGAATTTTCCGTCTCGAATCTCGGGACAGATCATGGTGATGTAGTGCTCGCTGATCTCATGGTTTAACTCAAAACTGACGAATGGCTTGCCGTCTACCATACAGGCTTCGATGTTGTAAATGTACAGGTTACAGACTGGTTTTGTATTGCCGAAAACTCGCTGAAGCGTATCAATCAGTTTGTCGGCATTGGCTTGCGTCTTACACTTTGCGGCCTGGGCCAAGAGAGTTTTGGCCTTCATGTGTAACTCCTTTGTTGATGATGCGGAGCACGCCATTACCCGGTCGGGAACAACATGCGTTCCCGCGAGGTGGTTGATGTATCCTCAGACCTGTATAGGCTCGGACTGATGACAAGCTGAGCTTTGGGTTCTGAGGGTAAATTCTGGTCCCGTTCAATCCCATTAAACCACTCTATCCTCCACGTTTTGCCATCGTTGGGGAACTCCTTAATGGCCGGAATTTCCCCTGTCATCATGCCCTCCAGTAGCATTTAGCGATGTGGAGTAGCATTTATCGATGGAATTGACATTTGATCAGTCTCGTTACCGTTGTTGATGCTTGAGTAGGTGTTTGGTAAGCCCTGCAAAATGAAGGGAACTTAGACGGGTTTAGGAAGTCTTACAAGGTAAGCGTACTTGAACGCTTATAACCCTAAGGAGTTAAGATTATGAACATGAAGATGATAACCGCTGTGATGACCTTAGTCGTTGCTGGCAGTGTGTGGGCAGCTACTCCGGAAACAGGAACGACAGTAGCCAGCCAGGCTGCTCCTAAGTCTGAACAAGTGGTCAAACCGGTCAAGCACCATGTGCTGCACCGTCACCATCGTGTGGCCAAACGTATCAGCAAACAGAAAATCCAAGTCAATAATAAGGCTACAGGAAAAGCCGTTGCGACCAAGCCAGCTTAAGTCTTGATTGCATTCCCACCCCAAGGCCCGCTTGATGCGGGTCTTTTTTTGGGGCTTTCATTCAAGTAGCGCCGTGTTATGGTAGCTGTCGTCAGCTAACTATGTAAAAGTAAGCAGCGGTCATGCTTGATTTTGGAGATAGGGTTTGAAAGGACGGTATCTGTGGATAGGGGTCATAGGGTGGTTTTGTGTGTTGCTGACTCAAGCCAGTGTTGGGTCACCTCAGGATCTCGGGTCTCATGCCTTCTGGCCCAATCAAGACAATGTCTGGCGAGATGCTAGCGGTCAGGCAACGATAGTGGATGCTGAGCGCGCTTTTCAAATGGATCAACGGCCATTATTCAAGCAGGAGTTCTGGCAGCCAAGTGTTGTTTGGTGGCATGTCCACCTTACTGCTTCGGCAATCCAGTCAGGCTCGGGGTATCTAGAAATCGTTAGCGATGTACGAGATGACCTGGATGTTTATGTCATTGATCCCGAAGGCGATATTAAAAACCAATGGCACGGTGGAGCCAAGTTTAATTTCGACGATCGACCGGTACGTTATCGTCTGCCGGTGTTGCCTGTTGCCTGGGGGCAGGACGCGTATGTGGATGTTTATATGCGTTTTGCCGGGCAGCGAGCAGGTCTGGCAGCTAACAAGCTAACTGTCTGGCCTACTTCCCAGTTTATGGCCTATTCACATCAAGATGACATTTTGTATGGCCTTTATTACGGTATTGTGGGTGCCATCTTTCTGTACAACCTGTTTTTATTTCTTTCCATTCGTGAAAAAGCATTGGGCTGGTATGTGCTTTATGTCGGACTTTTTCTGTTGTGGAATGTCAGCCTGAGAGGATTTGCGGCAGAATACCTATGGCCCTCATCACCCGTATGGAATCGTTATGCCGGTGGAATTTTCGAGTTGGCTTGTATGATTGCCTTTATAGGATTTAGCAGGAATTACCTTGAGCTAAAACGCTACCGACCTGATTGGCTATCATGGTCATTGAGCTTGCAGGGTTTGTGTGGCGTGGCAGTATTAGCGTTGTTATTACAGCCTATAGTGTCGCTGGTGGTTCCCGGCATTATGCTGGGTTTGATGATAAGTTTTATTCTTTATGGCAGTGCTTTTTATTTGCTCATAGCTCGGCACGCTCGCGTTGCGAAGTATTACCTTCTGGCCTTTACCATGCTGGCAGTCGCTATTCCTGTCTATGACTTGCGATTATTAGGTTGGATACATGCGACGTTTCTGAGTGATGTACTCTTACAAGTGGGCTCTGCACTTGAAATGTTGTTGCTGGCTTTTGGACTGGCAGACCGTATTAAAATGCTTAATAGCAGGTTGGTAGAACAACAAGAACATTTCACTCGTCATGAGTCCGCTATCAGTCAAAAGCTGGAGCAAAAATATGAAGAGAGGACTCGTGAGTTGGAACGCACCAATCAGGAGCTTTCCTCCCTGGCGATGACGGATGATCTAACGGGGATCTATAACCGAAGATTTTTCAATGAAGCGTTGCGGTTAGAATGCCAGAGGCGGCGGCGACTTCCTCAACCCCTGACGTTCTGTATGCTGGATGTTGATTATTTTAAGAGCTACAACGATCGATACGGTCATCAGCGAGGTGATGAGATCCTGATGAATCTGGCTCGCATTTTGGGTGGGCAGTTGCGCCGAGCGACAGATCGGTTATTTCGACTGGGAGGCGAAGAGTTTGGCTTGTTGCTTGAAATCGATCAGGGGGAGAAGGCGCGAGACTTTGTCGATCAGTTACGTCAGTCCGTGCAGGATGCGGGATTTGAACATGCGGGCAGCCCGATAGGCTGCGTTACCATCAGTATGGGAGTGCTACATCTCTCGGCAACTGCCGTAGCTATGACTCCTGAAGAACTGTATGCGGCCACCGATGCCCTGCTTTATGTGGCTAAGGCACGGGGCCGCAATACCGTCGAAGCGCAGTGGAAATAGTCGTTAGAAGGGTATGGGGTGTTCTAGCTCGCTGACAGGAGTTGCTTCATGCATGGAAGGGTCAGCAGGCAGTTGTTTGTTTTTGGGCCAGCGAGTGATTTCAATACTGCTGGCTATGATTTCAGTCACCATAAGCTCGCGCGTTGATTCTTTATCATGCCAGGGACGCGTGGAGAGTCGGCCGGTAACGACCAGACCTGCTCCTTTTTCGACATGTTCAAGCACGACTTCAGCAAGGCGGCCATAGCAGACAATATAGTGCCAGTGTGTGCGTTCCTGGCGTTCGTTATCTTTCCAGAAAATCTCATTTTGTCCCAAAGCAATACGGGTAGTGGCTGTTTGGCTGCGCGCGGTGACCCGCGCTTCAGGTGCATTGCCGACATATCCTGAAAGTATGACCTGATTAGTTTGCATGCTGTAAACCTCGCTGATAGTGTCATGGGCGAGTTGTCAGCATGCATGAATCAGATGGCAGTCCAGTTTCTATGGGGTGAATGTGCTATGGCGAAACCGTGACAGCTAAGCGACGAGCTATCAAGGCCCCCTCAAAGCGGGCTGAGAGCGGTATGCGCACACGAATTCCATTGCCAGGTGCAATTTCCATGGGGGAGCCTTCCATGGTTTGCATCTGGTTTAATTCAAAGACGTCATTTCCGGTGGGGTGGATGATTTCCAGAGTATCTTTCACAGCAAAATGGTTTTTGACATCAACTACGGCCCAGTCATCTTCGATACTTAAAACTTGACCTACATACTGGCTATGTCCGGTCTGTGAGTTGCCTTGTTCATAGTTCTGCATGGCCTGACTGGGGTGACGTTCAAGAAAGCCACTGGTGTAGCCCCGGTTGGCTAACCCTTTCAAGGCCGTGAGCAGGTTTGGATCAAATTCACGACCGGCTTTGGCATCGTCGATAGCCTGACGATAGGCCTGAGCCGTACGGGCTACGTAGTACAGGGACTTGGTACGCCCCTCCACCTTGAGTGAATTGACGCCTATTTGTACCAGTTTCTGTACATGTTCAATGGCGCGCAAATCACGAGAATTCATGATATAGGTGCCATGTTCATCTTCTTCAATGGGCATGAGCTCGCCCGGGCGCTGGCTCTCTTCAATCAGATAGATCCGGTCAGCAGCAGGGTGGCGGGTGATACCTGTGGAACTTCCGGATTCTGCACTTTTAAGCTCCTGATGAAAATCAAAACCCTGCAGGGACTGAACGTCGCCATGTTCATCCTCATCGGCCGCATGCACTTTATAATCCCAACGACAGGCGTTGGTACATGTGCCCTGGTTGGGGTCGCGTCGATTGAAATAACCTGAAAGCAGGCAACGGCCCGAGTAAGCGATGCACAGCGCACCGTGCACAAATACTTCCAGCTCCATATCCGGACAGGCTTGCCGTATATCCTTGATTTCATCAAGTGAAAGTTCACGCGAAAGAATAATGCGACGAACCCCTACTTTTTCCCAGAATCGAACGGCTGCATGGTTGAGGGTGTTGGCCTGTACGGAAAGATGGATGGCCAGGTCTGGCCACGCTTCTCTAGCCATCATGATCAATCCAGGGTCTGCCATGATGAAGGCATCCGGATGCATGGCAACAACCGGTTCCAACTGACGGATAAAGGATCGAATTTTGTCATTGTGCGGCAGGATATTGCAGGTAACATAAAATTGCTTATCCCTGGCATGCGCCATGGCTATGCCTTGCTCAATTTGGTCCATACGAAATTCGTTATTGCGAGCCCGGAGGGAGTACCGGGGCAAGCCTGCATAAACAGCATCTGCACCAAAATCATAAGCGGCTGACAGTTTTTCCAGATTGCCAGCAGGCAGTAATAGTTCAGTCATGGAAAAGGAATTCCTTAAAAGCGGACATTTTACGGCATGCGGGCATGCAAGGTATAGGGATTAGGGACAGGTGGTAGGCAGGTCATTCAAATGCTCATGTTCTTGGTGGTAACTAACCCGCATACCGGATAAATCACGATGTACATCAAGAATGTCGATACGGTCAAATTCCTGATCTGGCCAATCGGCAATACTGATCGGCTGTTTCCAGAGAGCCAGCAATTCTCGTTCAGTGTCGATAAGTAGATGATGTTCCCAGGCAACCCAGACCACTGAGCGGTCAGGGGTATTATTCAGCTGAAGCGCCAAAGCCTGACTGTCAGCATAGCCAAGGTGGGTATCTATGGGCAGGTCATAGCGGACTGCAGAAGGTTCCAGCGTGGCCAAGGGACGGATATAGGCATAGGCTATACCATGATCTTTCTTGTACACCCCGGGGTTGGGCGCCATCATCTGTGTCGGTTGACCACGTTGCTTGAGCAGCACGGGCGGCAGTGCCAGAGCCCGTTGTAAACCTTGACAGCTTAGTTGGCCTCGCCCCAGGCTAGGTTTTTCCGCATGTCGAATAAATATAAGGTGAAAATCTTCGGCCTGGGCTTCCCAACTAAGTAGACCCAACAGAACAAAGGTGAATAAGGGGCGAAATCGTGACATGGCTATCGATCGCATGAGTACATAAGGTGGCCACAATATCACAGCTGTCTGGGTGGGTCGACTTGCATATAGAGGCTTCTGTCCCCATGTTGTGTAGAACGTTTATTGGGGGTTGGCATAAGCATGAGTAAATTTAAGTCGGTGAGCTTGGTTGTAGTCTTAATGTCGGGCATGTGGATGAGCCCCTGGGCTGAGGCTAGATTAGGGGGGTTCTCCTCACATGGGTATTCACATAGTTCTTCCTACAGCGGGTCTTATGGGTCTTCAAGTTCATCCCGTTTGGGGGGAGGAGGGGCCGTAGGGATGCAGCGCGATGATGTGGCTCAGCGCGTACGTAGTGGCAGTTATTCAGCACCTGGATATACGGCTCCGGGAACCATGGCTGGAGCAGCTACCCCGTATCGTCCAGGCTGGGGTGCTGTAGCTGGAGCAGCTACAGCGGGGGGCTTGCTGGGTTATATGTTTGGCAGCCATGGGGGATACGGCTATGGTGGAGGTATGATGGGCGGGGGAGGAGGTATGGGATCCCTGCTGCTCTTATTACTTATTGTCGGTGGGGGTATTTATTGGCTGACACGACGTAGTACACCTACCGTTACGCCCCGGCAGGTATGGGCTGAGTCGGCGCAACAAACGTCTTGGGCTAATACTTCCTCGGGAAGTGCTTGGACAGAAGATGCTGATGGAATTTTTCGAGAATTGCAGTCGATCAATGCTCGCAAGGATGAAACAGCCTTGTTTCAGTATTGTACAGCGGCCTTGGCGCGAGACCTGATACCTAATATGGGGGGGAGTACCCAGGTGATAGCCTTGCGTTCCGAGGTTGTTGATCAGCAGGATGGGCTGGTTAGTGTGCGTTATAGAGGCACGGTTATGGAAGATGGTCAGCACCCTGAGCAGGTCGATGAGCTCTGGCACTTCGTACGCAACCCAAGTAGCGGTCGTCCTTGGTTGTTGTCCGGTATTCAGCCTCTTTAGGCGGGTTTAATGGCCGTTCCTAACGACATAAAGTGACCGAGGCGAGGGAGGTCATGAACACGTGTGTGTTCATGGCGCTCAAGATGAAAACCCGCCTGTTGGATAAGTTTCAAAGGTTCTCTGTTTAGGTGGCAGCCGTCTCCGATACGCTTTTGCAAGGGGGTTAGACGGTGCTGCCAACGAGCTATGCCAGGCTTGGGGTCCAGGCCATGCTCAACAAAATATAAGCGTCCTCCGGGTTTAATGACGCGGTACATTTCAAGTAACGCCTCATCAACGCGTGGGATGGAACAAAGTGTCCATGTAGAGACCACAGCATCAAACTGTGCGTCAGCAAACGGCAGCGAAGCCCCATCGAGGGTATGATGCTGCACGGGGAGAGGGAAATGTTTTACCCGTTTTTGTGCTCGGGTCTGCATGGCAGGGTTAACGTCTAAGGTAGTAAGCTCAAGGTCTTTACTGGGATATGCCAGCAAATTAAGCCCTGTACCGAAACCAATTTCCAGAACCTTGCCGTGAATGTCTGCAAGCAGCTTGTACCTGAGTTGCATCATGCCTGGACGGCTCATGATCCATTCGAGCAGGTGAGGAAAGATCAGCTGACTGTATAGCTTCACGATACGGCTATTCCTGGATGAGTAAAGCAGCAGTATCCGATAGCTCAGGTGGGCAGGTCAAATCATCCTCTGCCCATCCTGATGCGGAAGGGCAGAGGGTAGGTCGTGATAGCCGATGAGAGATTTACATATTGGGATAGTTGGGGCCACCACCACCTTCAGGTACTACCCAGGTAATATTTTGGGCAGGATCTTTGATGTCGCAGGTTTTGCAGTGTACGCAATTTTGTGCATTGATCTGGAATCGGTCACTGCCATCTGCATTCTGCATGACTT
>JAJZHP010000106.1 GCA_021804355.1 Pseudomonadota bacterium
CACCCGTAGTACGCACGAACGGAATCATGACTTCGACGTTATTAAGCCCCATGACATCTCGAACTTTTTTAAGCGCGCGTACTTCCAGATCAAAGCAGTCACGGAAATTGTTGGAGATATAACGCGAGGCTCCACGGAAGCCCAGCATCGGATTCTCTTCTTCCGGCTCATAGAGCTTGCCACCCACCATATTGGCATACTCATTGGACTTAAAATCCGACATACGCACAATAACGCGCTGCGGATAGAAAGCTGCAGCCAGGGTGGAAATGCCTTCTACCAGCTTTTCTACATAAAACTCGATGGGAGAGGCATAACCCATCCAGCGCTCATCGACTGCCAGCTTGATATCCCTGGGCAAATGCTCGTAATTGATCAAAGCCTTAGGATGGACACCAATCATTCGGTTGATAATAAATTCAAGACGCGCCAAACCTACCCCCTGGTTGGGAAACTGGGCAGCGGTAAATGCTGTATCTGGGCTACCCACATTCAGCATGATCTTGAACGGCAGTTTGGGCATGGAATCTATACTGTTGCGCTGTACTTCAAAATCCAGCTCACCTTCATAGACGTAGCCGGTATCTCCTTCGGCACAGGAAACAGTAACCCCCTGACCTTCTTTCAGAATATCGGTCGCATTTCCACAGCCCACGATGGCGGGAACACCCAGCTCACGCGCGATGATAGCCGCATGGCAAGTACGACCTCCACGGTTGGTGACAATCGCTGAAGCACGCTTCATCACCGGCTCCCAATCCGGATCCGTCATGTCCGTAACCAGCACATCCCCCGCGTTGACCCGCTCCATATCGCGTAAACTGGTCACCACACGGACGACACCTGAACCTATACGCTGACCGATAGAACGACCTTCACAGAGAACCTTGCTTTTTTGTTTGAGCAGATAGCGCTCCATGGTGCCTACGCTCTGCCGGCTTTTCACGGTTTCAGGGCGCGCCTGCACGATGTAAATACGGCCATCATCACCGTCCTTAGCCCACTCAATATCCATGGGCAAGCCATAATGTTTCTCGATAATCAGGGCTTGCCGCGCCAAGGCTTCAATATCCTGGTCGCTGAGGCAGAATCTATGCTGGTCAGCCCGATCAACATCAACCACCTGGGTTGATTTACCGGCCAGACCCGTCACACCATAAATCATCTTCTGCGCCTTACTACCTAAATTGCGCCGCAAAATAGCAGGACGTCCGCCTTCCAGGGTCAATTTGTGTACATAGAACTCATCAGGATTGACACTGCCCTGCACTACCATTTCACCCAAACCATAGGATGCCGTTACAAAAACCACGTCACGAAAACCTGATTCAGTATCCAGGGTGAACATAACCCCGGAAGTTCCTGTTTCAGAGCGGACCATACGTTGTATGCCCGCCGACAAAGCCACGAGCTTGTGATCAAAACCCTGATGTACGCGATAGGCAATGGCACGGTCATTAAACAAGGAGGCGAACACCTCTTTGATCGCTACTAAGACGTTGTCCAGACCACGTATATTCAAAAAGGTCTCTTGTTGTCCGGCAAAGGAAGCATCCGGCAAGTCTTCCGCTGTAGCAGAAGAGCGCACAGCGACGGCAAGATCAGGCTGACCTTGTGTCAATTCAGCAAATGCGGTGGTCACTGCTTTTTCCAGAGCGGCGGTCAGCGGGGTATCGATGATCCATTCGCGTATTTTTCGTCCGGTTTCTGCCAGTTGAACCACATCATCCACATTCAGCGTGGTCAGTGCATCTTCAATACGACGGTTCAGTCCGCTTTGTTCCAGAAATTCTCGATAAGCATCCGCCGTGGTCGCAAAACCTCCTGGAACCATAACACCGGCATGGGTTAAATGACTGATCATCTCACCCAAAGAAGCATTCTTGCCCCCAACACGCTCAACATCGTGTTTACCCAAATTCTGAAACCAGACAACGTACTGTTCCAAGGTCGTACTCCTTATAAACGGATAAGCAGGGTGGCGTCACATGGATCGCAGGTGACGCTCCTATAAAAGTTACCAGGGTCGGTTTAATACCCGGGCGGTATCCACAAGTCTACTCGAAGATCCATGATTTCGCTTAAAATGAACATCTTAACTTTAAGCTCAGTTCAGTCCGGCCTAATTTACAGTTTACTTTAATAAAGAATTTTATCTCGTTGAAATTTAATAAATAAAATAAAATAATTGGTTAGCCATAGCCTCAAAACCCAGCTTTTAATCATTCACCATAAGAATACCAATCATTCATATTATACATAACACAGGATTGATAGAGCTGTTTACACGGAGCACTTGAATGAAAAAATGGTTCACTTTTATCTTTCGCAGGATGCCACTGACATGATGGCATTCCTTGCCGGATGTCACCCCGATGCAGAAACCCTATTTCCTCCGGTCAAAAAGCCTAGAAACAAGACAGTTACATGAAACTCTCGTCTTAAAATGAAAACGTGACATCCTGTGTGGCCGCCATCGGCATACCGGCATCTACGGCAGGGGAGAATTTCCATCGTTTGAGCGTGGCGAGTACCCGTTGATTCAGGGCAGGATCCGATGAAGGCTGCGTGAGCTCTACCGTAAAGCTGCCATCAGGGCGCACATGGAACCGAGCTGTCACATTCATACCGGCAACTTCATCAGCCATATCATCGGGAATGTCCGGACTGGGCTTGACGATAGCCAGTACACCATGCGTATTGAACCCTGCATCCTGGGTCACGGATTTGCTCGGCGGCGTTACCGGGACCGGCGGAGGTGGTGGCGGCAAAACGTTAGACTTGTTACTCACCGGCACAGGCGTCGGTGCTACCACCTGTTGCACCGGGGGTGCTACCTGCACCGGCGGGATAGGCACTGGATGAGGCATCACCCTCGGTGCTGGAGTCGCTTCGGGATGAGCAACAACCGGCGGCGTGACCGGCAATTCAATCAAGCGCTCCTCAATGGCCGGGGGATGCCTGTACTCAACCTCGGGTCGGGTCAGGCTATAGCCTACGATCCATAAGAACAATAACCAGGATACCAAGGCCCAAGGCAAGGCCCACCAAAAACCTTGATCCTCGCTCTCCCTCGCTTTAACCCCCATGTTTCACCGCAATCAGGAAGTGCTGCGCACCTGCTGTGCGCGCCTGTAACATAGCACTGACAACCAGTCCTTGCGGCGCATCATTATCTGCCGAAACGATAAGATCACCATCACTACCCATCAACGGACGCAAGGTCGAGGCCAGGTTGTCCAGAGTCACAGCGGTTTTATTGATAAATATATGACGATCACGCGTCAACGTCAGGGTGACCGGCTGACGTGAAGTCAATTGTTCTGCCTGACCCTGCGGCAGATTGACGGACAAGGCATTGAGGTTTTGCATCGATAACGATGCCAGCATGAACGTTGCGAGCAAAAAAAACATCACATCGATCATGGGAATTATTTCTATGCGTCCCTTACGAAACTCACGCGACTTGCGTAATTTCATGCAGCACCCTGCTCATCCAGACGCACATGATCGATGATGCGAGTGCCTAAACGCTGCATCTCATCCAGGGTATGCGCCTGCATCCTTGAAAAGAAGTTGAAACCGAATAAGGCCACCAGGGCAATGAGGAGGCCCACAGCCGTCGCGATCAAAGCCTGCGCCACGCCCCCGGTCACTCCAACCGGATTGACCAGTCCGCTGCCACCAATCATTTGAAAGGAATGCATCATTCCCAGAATGGTTCCCAGCAAACCCAACAAAGGCGCAGCGGTGACTATGGTTTCCAATACCCAGAGTCGGCGTCCCATCCTATATTCGATGACCTGTGCCTCATCGGCAGCTCGTGACTCCACCCACCAACTCGGATGTTGGCGATTTTCCATAATCACCGTAAAAAAACGACGATAGTGATGTGCCTCCGGCAAGGACTGCAGTTGTAACTCAAGATCTTTCCAGGCAAAGCCGTAGGTTTCCACCAGGGCGAGCATTTCCTGGGGCAAGCGCGTATAACGCGCATACAACACGGATTTTTCCATCATGACAGCCAGCGCCAAGATCGCCAGCAAGGACAACGGCAACATGATGACGCCGGCCAGTTTAAGGGCAATACCTATTTCCTGAAATTGCATATTCAGCGTTTCCTAAAAATTCTTAGTCAGACTTACAAAAAAGCCACGACGCGGCCCCCATTGTGGCGCCCCTACCCCTACCCCGGTTCCATCGCGCAGTTCATAGGCCCGATCGAGGAGATTGGTGATGCCGACACGCCCATCAAACTTACCCAACCCTTGCAGGACAAAATTTCTGTCCGCCGATACGTTGACCTGCAGGTAACCGGGCATATGACCCTGATTGGCAAACCCACTACGCAGCCCCGTCCCTGACAGTACATCCAGGGTGTAGTTGGTATCCCACACGGAATAAGTCATTCCCCCTGAGGCTGTCCAGGTCTGGTCATGGTCCAGATGTATCCAGTGATTGCTGATATAGTTCAATTCATCCGGCGCAAAAACATACTGACTGGAGATGATGTTCTTGCCCATGGCCGTTGAGCGGGCCACATTCAAATAGGCGGAGAAATTATCATCACGATAATTAGATGTAAACTCTACGCCATAGATCTTGCCATACTGATAATTGAACGGGGTATAGAGCAAGGCAGAACCAAATTGACCTTCATCCAGCAGATCCTGAAGCTGCTGATAATAACTGTCGATACCGACACTGAGCTTGGGGGTAAGCTGCTGGTCAATACCCGCATCGTAGTAGTTGCTGCGTTCAGGTTTCACCGTATTGTTCTGATTGACCATAGGCGCGGCCAGCGTATTTTGTGAAGCAGCCAGCGTAGCCGTGGTGATCTGATCGGTCGGGGGCGGTGTAAAGAACCTGGAATAGCCGATATGTGTGGTGGTATCCGGTGTGAGCTGATACAGCATATTGAGGCGAGGGCTGAGCTGATCACCCTGCACATAGGCCTGAATGGCATCCATGCGGGCACCGTAATTCACTGTCAATTTCTTGGTAGCTTTCCATTCATCCTGCAGGTATACGCCTTCGGTAGAAGCCATTTGACTACCGTAGCTACCAAAGGCAACGGGCTGCGTTGAGGACTGTGTAGGAGGATTTACCATGACATTACCCGGCAAAGCCTCTAACTGACTATTGTTGACCAGTTTTTCCGTACTTAAATAGGTACCCATGCGCAAGGTATGATGCTCATCGAGCTGGTAGGTGGCGTCTGACTGAATGCCGTTAGTCCATCCACTTCGCAACACTGCCGACGACACACCATTGAAGGCCAGATCACCCGTCACATCCGGCTGGAAATTGACATCGGTATAACGCGTAAACAGGGATACCTGATAGTTCCAGCGATCCCCTACAGCCGCTTGATAGGAAGCTATCATGTAATGCGTGGTTTCACGTTGCTGATCATTGAGCTGACTGGAGTTCGGTCCTGCACTCCCCTGGACTTGATAGGGCGCTGTTTCTCCGGGGATGTTAGGAATCTGGAAACGATTATTGGTCGTTCCAAAGATCAGACTCATGGAAGATACATCATCCAGAAGGTAGGATAAATAACCAAAGGCTTTGGCCTGATGCGTCTGATCATGCTGCGGATTTTTATTGTTGACCGGGTTCTCGATGCCGATATCGGTACGCAAGAGCGATCCGCCCAGATAATAATTCAATCGTCCCTGGTGGCCGGCCACATCGCCAAAAACCGTCTGTTCGCCATAACTGCCAACTTCTGCACCCAGACTCCCACCCTGAGCAAATGCCCCTGACTGCGTCTTGATATCGACAATACCCGCCGTGTGGTAACCATATTGTGCTGGCAAAGCGCCAGTCAGCAGCTGAATGCTGTGGGCAAAATGCGTATCCAGACTCTGACCAAAACCAGCTATGCTGTCGGGCAGCATAATACCGTTGATGCGGTACTGCAGATCCGCGTGATCACCCCGAACATGAAGTTGGCCGTAGGAGTCCTGCACGACACCGGGGGCTTGCAACAGCACCTGATTAAATGAAGTGTTGCTGCCATCCGGTAGTTTGTCGATGTCTTTTTGCGTGAACTGATACGTGCTGGTACCCGTTTCCTGGGAGACCTGATTTTGAGCGGGTTGCTTGTGTTTGACCTTCACATGGACACGCAAAGCTTGCGTACTGTTCAAGGTTAACAGGGTCTGGAGATGATCATTATCCGCTTGTAAACTAAGCTTGGCCGCACCTGCCTGATATGTTTCAGCCGTCGCCGTGACCTGATACTGCCCAGGAACCAGCCCTTCAAAACTAAAATGTCCCTGACTGTCCGTGGTGGCATGAGCTACCGTGGCCCGTTGGCCAGGCACCTTGATCGCAACCACAGCATGCGGCACAGGACGTCCCAAGGCATCATGGACCTCTCCCTCGACAACAGCCGCCTGAACCCAGACACTCCCGGTCAGCAACCCCAACCCCGACAAAATTCTACCGATACTTTCTGACAGCTTCACAGCGCTTACTTCCCGATGACAGGCTCAACAAACTTATTTCAGGCACCTCGGCACATGCCAGGGCAACCCTGAAAGCATAAGGGGTCGCACAGACAGGGGGGGAAACCTGCCACCATGTGACGTGGCATTATAGGGTAATTTGAAACAGACAAGATGAGAAAAATGTTAGGATGGCAGGCAATCTAGGGATTCCTGCCTTAATATCTTGCACTTTCTGACGGGTAAAACAGCTACTCCTCCTGCATGGAGCATTCAGCATTCGCAGGATTACGCTGACAACGAACCTTTTTTAGCAAATGCATCATGCGTGGATCATAAAAACCCATGTGCGTTAACTGAATACGAGCGGTTCGCATCATTTCCGTGTAACGAGCCTGGTCCTGCGGCGTCAGGTCCATCCAATATTTAGTATCCACGGTCGCTTCACTATGCTCGACCAGCCGCCAGGCCCGCTCATTCTCCTTGAACGCATAATCACGCAGCACCACCAAACGCTGATCCAGATCAGGCATGAGTTTAAGCAAATGATCGCGATTGATCATGACCGTCGCCGTGACCATAGCCAAGGGAAAATGGTAAATAGCTCCCTGGGTACCTAAACCACGATACAACTCCAACGGCCGATAAATGACAGCAGGTGCTACCAGAATATCCACTTGGCCATTATTGAACTTGCCCGCGAAATTAGTGATATCCGAGGCCACGGGCTGAGCACCTAGTTGCTGCACCAGAAAAGCCTGCGACTTATCCCAATCCATCACAGCAATTTTCTTGCCCGCCGCTTTTTCCACCGAATTGATATTTTTATCACGAACAAAGACATAGGCAGCTCCCAAAGGCACCACACCGATAACCTGGTAAGGCCCTGAAATGGTGTAAGGAATGACTTTGGGATTAGCTAGGGTATTTAACAACAGCCTGAGATCAGCATACGAGGTCAATCCCCCGATAGAATCAATACTGCCGATAAACTTATTAAATTGACGTGCTCGCAAAGAGGTGATGCCCACGCCATCACATTGGCCAGCCTTGAAGTCTTCAGCGGCAACCCCTTCGTCGGTATACACCTTAAGGTCAGCAAATATATTGAACTTTCTGGCTTCCAGAGCAAGATCCTGAGCATTGGCCCAGGCATCACCGTTTTCACCCAGGGGATCGAAAATACAGAACTTGATATGCAGGGGTTTGTAGTCAGTAGGTGCATCCGCCCAAACTACCATCGACCATAAGCTCATCGCCATCCAGGCACAAACATTGAAAAATTTCATCCGTCTATTCCAAAAGGTTCAGGGTTTATCAAAGGCCATAAGCCTATAGCATACGTCAGACACCATCATCGCATGAGAGAATAACCACTGCGACTGGCCGCTTCGACATAATAAATTGTCATCAAGGCCAGCTATGAAGTCCTCACATAACCCCTTTCGTTGGCTTATGCTCACAGGGCATCCACGAGCGCCTACCGTCTCCTTGCTAAAGGTCGGTAGCCATAGCAAGGGTGGATGACAGGATACTTACGGCGGGCAAATCACGCACTGCACTGGCTGCAGCGATTAAAATATTTTTTTCTTCTGAGGTTAACAAATCCAGATCGCCGCCCTTGAAATACGTCATTGCTTTTAAACTTTCGCTGGGCTGAAAAGTTTTTCCAAACATTTTACAAGCAGCAGCCAGACCTTTTGAAAGACTGACTCCTTCTTTTAACATGGCAGCAATATCTTGTTGACATCCTCCCCTCCCTCAGCCGATGGCTGCCGCTTACGCGGGCCCCTGAACCCCTTGGGGTCTTAGAAAAGGGAGTGGATTCCTTCTGCAAGACGCTCATGTCCGAGCGCGAGAATGTTGGTGGCGGCATTGATGTCGCGATCGTGGAGTGTACCGCACTCCACACACCTCCATTCCCTTATTCGTAATCCTTCCTGACCCTTAGGGCCAGTGCGCTTTTTACAGCAACTGCAGGTTACGGTGGTATGGGCTTCGTTAACGACTTCAT
>JAJZHP010000019.1 GCA_021804355.1 Pseudomonadota bacterium
CGCAAGACCCCCACCGGCACATCTTGATCCAGCCAATACAGGCTATCCAGATGCGGCAGAGTGATCAACACCACATCACCTACGTAGGCTTGCAGGGACTGGTGAGTAGCTGACAACGGCCAAGTCAACAAATCCCTATCCTGGGATTTGCCGTTTCCTGCCTCCTGGCAAGCCTGTACCTGACCAGCTCCGACCAGTATCAACCCGAGCCAAACACCTAGTGACCAACGGGTGTTCATAAAGCGTGCATTTTCATAAACTCGCGGGTGTTCTCAACCCCCCCCGTATAGGCATCCAAGCTATCTCCTATACTGAGCTTCAGTCGTTCCACACGACTGGCTGGGCTGGGATGCGTTTTCAGGATCAGCGCCATATGGCTATCTTCAGTCCCCATGGCTTCCAGAGTTTGCAGCACTACTACCAAACCGTAAGGGTCATAGCCTGCACGAGCAGCTAACACCATGCCCTGCTTGTCCGCCATATACTCATCATCCTTGTCCAAGCCACGCGCATAAACAGCCGTGCCTGCCTTATAGGCTTTCAGCAGTGCCTGAGAAGATGTGTTATTAGCGCCTTGGTGATCGGCCACCATGGAGGCAATATCTTCTTTCCAGGCTTGGCCCATGGCATTCTGCAGAGCTTTAAGGTGATGTTTAAGGACCACATGCGTGATTTCATGACCCAACACACCGGCGAGTTCCGCCTCACTATGCATGGCTCGCCATAGGCCACGCGTTATCAAGACAGTCCCCCCTGGCGTCGTAAAAGCATTGACATCATCATCGGCAATAACAGCAAAATGCCAAGGCAAATCCGGACGCTCACTTTGCAAAGCGACCCAGAGACCCACACGATTAACATAGTTTTGCAGGTCTGCATTGGGTACAACCGGGGCCTGTGCCAAGATGCTCGCAGCAATACCGTTGCCGATCTTTATTTCCTGAGCCTGGTCGATATTCTCATTGGCCTTGACCATATTCTTACCCATATCCAGAACCTTATGGATATCAGAGCTCTGCATATTGCTCATAAGACCACTAAAATCAAAGGCCTGTACAGACATCGCCGATAACAAAGCCCAGCAGCTAAACCAGAATCTCATGACCCGCCTCCCTGGGTTGAGGACTCACCCACATAAGGAACTTTTTCTGCTTTCAAAGGCACCTGCGCTGCATAATGCCTGGCTTGCTCAGGCGTTGCCGTATAAGACGTCAACACATTCCAGGCCTGCCAGTCGGGTTGTGCTAACTTAAGTTGCTCTTCTGACAGTCCTTTCACACCGGTCGAAACGGTTGTTCCCGTTGAACCCGTTCCCAGCAAATGCGCAAGAGAACTCAGCCCTCCCAAAGTAGAATGCGTTGGGTTACCTGGAGGTGTACAGTCCACATCAAACATATGCACCCAGCCTTGGGTATTGTCTGGTAACTTGACCTGTACCCAAGCCCCCAAGTTATTGAGCACCTGCACCCGGTCATGCGCCTTCAGCTGACCTACCGTGGCGGCATCACCGTAATGATCTGCCAGCAAATTAACATCCCGCAACACGGTAGCATTACTCGCATAAGCTCCCCAGGCGACGACCACCAGCCATAACCCTGCCATCCAACGTTTCACGTTATACCTCCTTGCGTCTTGGCTCATACAGATGAACCTGAGCATCACGCCCCTTAACCTGTACCCAGCCATGATCCACAAAATCAAAATATGAACCACATGCATCTCGCGTTGATTCGGATACCAACACACGAGCACGTCCGCGTGTTTGCCCTTCAATGCGGCTAGCCAAATTCACCGTATCGCCAATGGCTGTATAATCAATCCGCTCATCAGCACCCAAGAAACCTACCACAGCAGGTCCCGTGTGTATGCCTATGCCAATATCAAAATTTTCGCCAGCTTCACCCAAATCTTTGCAGAAAGCCTGTAATACTTCCACCATGCTCAAAGCAGCCTGCACAGCGTGAACCGCATGCTCAGGATCATCGATAGGTGCATTCCAGAATGCCATGATGGCATCACCTATAAACTTATCCAGGGTACCTCGGTTCTTGAAGATGATAGCTGTCTGGCGCCTGAAATAACGATTGAGTAAATCCAGCACCGATTCCGGCGTTTTTAGTTCTGAAAGATGGGTAAATCCTCGAATATCAGAAAACAATACGGTAATAGTTCGACTGCTGGGGCGCATGGCTAATTCAGCATCGCCACCCGCCACCAGGGCACGAACCACATTGGGATCGAGGAAACGACTGAAAAGAGCTTCGGTGCGTACCCTATCCGCGCGTTCCATGGCATAAGCCAATCCCGCCTGAGCAACCATCAGGGTCCAGGCCATAGCTAAACCTGACAAACCCTCAATCATCCAGTGTTCTTGTTGCAGAAACAACATAGAGATACCCGCCAGCACCAGAGTGACAGCGAGTAATCCTAAGCCGATTTTCCAAATTGACATGCCACGCCAGAACCCCCAGGCCAAGAGCACTAGCAAGACAGCACCCAACCAAGGCCGCAGGGGTACAGGATTCAACCAGTCATGATGCTTTAAGTTGCTGATAGCCGTTCCCAGCATCATCGGTGCCTGCGTGGTTGTCGACATGGGCGTAGCCCGAAAATCCGACAAACCGGGCGCCGTAGCACCAATCACAACTATTTTGCCTGTAAATTCATTGGCAGGCCGACGATGCACACGTCGATCCATGTCCAGATAAACATCACTGAAGCTTGCCCTGGGTAACCCATGAGCAAACCAGTTAATCAGTATGCGGTCACCCGAAGGCTGGGACCAATGATAATCCGTGGCCAAGCGTTGCGGTAAAGATGGGAGTATCCAGCCCGCATGCTGGGCGTAGAGCAAATAATGTCGACCTATGCCATCAGCATCTGGGGTGAAATTGGCTAACCCGCCCCGCCAACTTTGCGGGCTGGTGACCAGAGGAAGCATCAACGGAGCGAATGCTTTGGGGTTGGTACCCTGCAAGTGCATGCTTGGCGCCAGCATGGCTAAGCGGGTCAACGGTGCTCCATGCCCGTCATTGAGTAACAGTGTGGGCAAATAAATATTGTCATGCCGCGCTACCGTATCGCGGAACAATGCATCACTATCGGCGCGAAAGGTGTCAGCTTCATTGAAAAATAGATCAAAGACGATGGCCTGTACATTTTGCGCCTCAAGACCTTCTATCAACTCGGCCTGTACACTTCGCGGCCACGGAAAACTGCCTGCAAGTGTGTTGAGATCTTCCAGTGATTTTTGATCAATATCAATGAGCACAATATCCTGGGGCACTGGATGCCATGACGCCTGAACGCGTAGCAGGGTATCCTGAATACGGTACTCAACGCGGTCAAAAAGGCCATCACTCTGATCCGCCAGCACTAACAGAAGCGCCAATACAGGAGATAATAGCTGCCAGCGCCAGTTACTCTTCATAAAACCGACTCCAGCAGAGCTCGCGCATGTTCCATCGTTGCTGAAGTTATCTGGCTCCCTCCCGACAATCTAGCCAGCTCTTCTACCCTCTGAGCCTCATCCAGACGAGCAACCTGGGTGCGGGTGTGATCACCTTCAATCTGTTTTTCTACACGCCAATGATGATGTCCGCGAGCGGCAACCTGCGGCTGGTGGGTAATACAAAGGATTTGTGTTTGCTCACCCAAGGTTCGCAATAATTGCCCAACAGCCTCAGCGACTTGCCCACTAACTCCTACATCAACTTCGTCAAATACCAGGGTGGGAACCTGGCTGCTGGTTGCGTAAACTACTTGCAGCGCCAGGCTAATGCGTGAGAGTTCCCCTCCTGAGGCTATACGAGCCAGAGGCCGCAAATCCTGACCCGGATTAGCTGAGAAAAATACTTCAATATCTTCACATCCATGCCGACCAGGTGTTTCCAGGATAGTTAAGCGGAACTCAAGGCGAGCATGCGCTAAACCCAGGCCAGGAAAATACGCTGTCACTGCAGTTTCAAACAACTGAGCCGCTCGTAGACGCTCTTGCGTTAATTGAGCTGACAACTCTTGATATTGCCTGGCCGCTGCCTCAGCCAAGGCTTGCAGGGCCTCAAGGTTCTGCTCTTCTTGTAACTTTTGCATCTGCTCCTGCAATTTTATATGCCAAGCCGGCAAGGCTTCCGCTTCACAACCCATGCGGCGCGCCAGACGATGTATCTGAGCTAATCGATCATCGAGCCAAGCCAGGCGTTCAGGATTGGCTTCCAGGTGATCCAAAGATTGTCTCAGTCCTTGTTCAACTTCCTGCAAACTCAACTCAGCTGATTCCGCCCAAGCATCCCATTCTCGGCCAGAATCTTGTAGCAGCGATAGGCGTTGACGAAGCTGCCGGAGCTGTCGCAATAGCGCCCCACCCTCATCGTCTAGCAGGGACCAAGCGACCGACATATGTTCGCGGCGAGCATCGACATGTGCTAATAAATCATACTCCGACTCGATAGCATGCAGTTCTCCTTCCTTAAGACCCAGCGCTTCCAGCGCGTCACTTTGTTCTGACCACGCCTCGTGCTGCTCCTTGCGCTGCCGTTGTAGCTCCCGAGCCTGTTGTATATTATGTAATTGCTCTTGCCAGTCACTCCAGGCTTTTTCTGTCGCTGAAGCCAGATCAGCAGCCCCAGCATAACGATCCAGAATCTGTCGGTGAGTTTCTTTTCTAAGCAGCGACTGATGTTCATGCTGCCCGTGAACTTCCATGAGCAAACCGCCTAACTGGCGTAAATCAGCCAATGAAACCTGACTACCGTTGATAAACGCCCGGCTACGCCCATCACTACCGATGACACGGCGTAAATGCGCCTCGACTTGCTCATCCAGTGCATGTTCTTTGAGCCAAGCCAAGGCATCAGGTAACCGGCTGACATCAAACAGGGCACTCACTTCTGCTCTTTCGCAACCTTGGCGTACCTGCCCTGCATCTGCACGCCCCCCCAGACAGAGCGCCAGAGCATGCAACAAAATTGACTTGCCTGCCCCGGTCTCTCCGGTAATGACCCCAAATCCTGGGGCAAACTCCACCTCGAGATGATCAACGATGGCAAGATGGCGCAACGCTAGCAGAGTCAGCATGGTGGTGAATTCATCGAATAGCTTCGTGCCTACGATTATAAACCAGATACAGGAACAGACTCATGCCAAAACTTCAATCTTGAAATTACAGGCATCAACCCCATTTAGCGCTAAGTCGAATTATTTTTTGTCGTCCGGAGTATTTTGTCATGTCTGATCAGACACCTGAACAACCCGATGCCGAAACACCTAGCGTGGATCATGTTGATATTAGCGTCTCAGCGGAAACGCTACAGCAACGCGTTGCTGAGTTGGAATCCCGCCTACGCGACCAAACTTTGCGTAGCCAGGCTGAAATTCAGAATATTCAACGCAGGGCTGAACGCGATGTGACTCAAGCCCATAAATATGCACTGGAAAAGTTTTCAGCCGAGTTGCTAGCCATAGTCGATAATATGGAACGAGCTTTAGCGGCATCCAACCCGGATGATGAAGCCACTCGTACTCTACGTGATGGCATCGTATTGACCCACAAGATTTTCCTGGATGCTCTGCGTAAATTCCAGGTGGAACCCTTGGACCCGCTTGGCGAACCTTTCAACCCTGAATGGCATCAAGCCGTGTCAACGCAAGCCTCGACGACGGCCGAGCCCAATTCGGTACTTAATGTGCTGCAGAAAGGCTACACCCTGAGTGGCCGCCTATTGCGTCCGGCCATTGTTGTGGTGGCCAGTGCAGGTTAGCTCTTGAAATCAGCGTTGCTGACACCATTTTTAAAGACAAGCGGGTAACCGTAACTTGATCAGGGCACCCTCAAGGCTGCCTGGCGGAGAATGAAATGAGTAAGATCATTGGTATTGACCTAGGCACCACCAATTCATGCGTAGCTGTTCTTGAAGGTGACAAAGTCAAAGTGATTGAAAATGCTGAGGGCGCGCGCACTACGCCTTCCATTGTTGCCTACACGGAAGGTGAAACCTTGGTGGGGCAGGCGGCCAAGCGCCAAGCCGTGACCAATCCAAAAAATACACTTTTTGCCGTCAAGCGCTTGATTGGTCGCCGCTTTAAGGATGATGTCGTGCAAAAGGACATCAACCTCGTACCCTATACGATCGTAGCTGCTGATAATGGTGACGCTTGGGTAGAGGCACGAGGCGATAAGAAGGCCCCGCCGCAAATCTCCGCTGAAGTCCTGAAAAAAATGAAGAAAACCGCTGAAGATTATCTCGGCGAAACAGTCAGCGAAGCCGTTATCACAGTGCCTGCCTACTTTAATGATGCACAGCGACAAGCCACCAAGGATGCCGGACGTATCGCCGGCCTGGACGTCAAGCGCATCATCAACGAACCCACAGCTGCCGCTTTAGCTTTTGGCATGGACAAGAAAGAGGGTGATCGCAAAATCGCTGTCTATGACTTGGGTGGTGGAACTTTCGATATCTCCATTATTGAAATCGCTGAAATTGATGGCGAACACCAGTTTGAAGTGCTCTCCACCAACGGCGACACCTTTTTAGGTGGTGAAGATTTTGATATGCGCATCATCGATTTTCTGGTCGATGAATTCCGCAAGGAAAGTGGCATCAACCTCAAAGGCGATGCTTTAGCCATGCAGCGCTTAAAAGAAGCTGCCGAGAAAGCCAAAATTGAATTGTCTTCGGCACAACAAACCGAAGTCAATCTGCCCTATGTCACGGCTGATGCCAGCGGTCCCAAGCATATGAATGTGCGCGTTACGCGTGCCAAACTTGAAGCCTTGGTTGAAGACCTGGTACAACGTACTATGGAGCCCTGCCGTATTGCCCTGAAAGATGCCGGCCTGAAGACTTCTGACATTGCCGACGTCATCTTGGTCGGTGGACAAACGCGTATGCCGCTGGTCCAAGAAAACGTAAAAACTTTCTTTGGTCGTGAACCTCGCCGTGATGTTAACCCTGACGAAGCCGTTGCTATCGGCGCTGCTTACCAGGGTGCTGTGCTTTCAGGTGAAGTCAAAGACGTGTTATTGCTGGACGTGACACCCTTGACCCTGGGCATTGAGACCATGGGTGGCATCATGACCTCACTGATCGATAAAAACACGACCATACCCACCAAGAAATCACAGGTGTTTTCAACGGCTGATGACAATCAGACGGCAGTGACGATTCACGTCCTGCAGGGTGAACGCAAGGAAGCCGCCAAGAACAAATCCCTGGGCAAATTTGACCTGACAGACATCCCCTCTGCCCCACGTGGCATGCCCCAGATTGAAGTGACCTTTGACATTGATGCTAATGGCATCTTGCATGTTGGCGCCAAGGACCAGAAAACGGGACGTGAGCAGTCGATTGTCATCAAGGCAAGTTCTGGACTTTCAGAAGCCGAAATCAAGGATATGGTGCGTGATGCTGAAGCCCATGCCGAGGAAGACAAGGAATTTGCTGAAATGGTCAACCTGCGCAATCAAGGCGACGGGCTAGTGCATGCCGTTCGCAAGACCTTGGCTGATGCTGGAGACAAGGTGGCTGCCGAGGAAAAATCACGGATCGAGACCGCCATAGGTGAACTGGAAAGTGCGCTCAAAAATAATGACCGCACTGCCCTTGAAGCCAAGATCAAGGAATTGACCGATGTCTCTGCCAGCCTGGCTCAGCGTATGTACGAGGAGCAGGCAGGAGCAGAAGCTCATGCGGGCGATGCTGGCAATCATCACGCCGGTGGCGACGAAAGTGTCGTTGATGCTGAGTTTGAAGAAGTCAAAGATCGCAAGTAATTAGCCGATCTTTAGTGATGACCCTGCGGAGACTTTGTGTCTCCGCTTTTTGCTTAAATTCAGGTGAAGCATGGCCAAACGTGATTATTATGAGGTCCTCGGCGTTGAAAAGGCAGCCAGCGAGGATGACATCAAGAAGGCCTACCGCAAGGCAGCCATGAAGTTTCACCCAGACCGCAATCCTGGCGACAAAACGTCTGAGGAGAAGTTCAAGGAAGTTAGTGAAGCCTACGAAGTGCTTTCTGATGAGAACAAACGGGCAGCCTATGACAGGCACGGTCATGCCGGTGTTGATCCCAATATGGCTGGCGGTTTTGGTGGAGGCCCAGCAGGTGGTGCCAACTTCGCTGATATCTTTGGCGATGTTTTTGGCGATATTTTTGGCGCCAATGGCCGCGGCCAACAACGCACCAACCGTGGCTCTGATTTACGTTATACCCTGGAAATTTCGCTGGAAGAGGCGGTCCATGGCACCAAGGTTAATATCCGCGTGCCTACGCTGGTTGACTGCGAGACCTGTGAGGGTAGTGGCGCCCGCAAGGGTTCCTCGCCTGTCTCCTGTACCACGTGCGGTGGACGCGGGGAAGTACGGATGCAACAGGGCTTCTTCTCTGTCCAGCAAACCTGCCCAACCTGTCGTGGCAAAGGCCGTATGATTAAAGACCCTTGTCCAGCCTGCCGTGGCCAGGGCAGGGTGCAGAAAGAGAAGAACCTTGAGGTCAAGATTCCTGCCGGCGTGGATACAGGCGATAGAATCCGACTAGCTGGTGAAGGCGAATCAGGCGGTGCCGGAGGCATGGCAGGCGATCTCTATGTACAGATTGTTGTCCGTGAACATAATCTGTTTAAACGAGATGGTGCTGACTTGTTCTGTGAAGTTCCCATCAGCTTTGTTGATGCCGCTCTGGGTGGAGAAATTGAAATCCCTACCCTGGATGGCCGTGTCAAACTGAAGATTCCAGAAGGCAGCCAAAGCGGCAAGCAGTTCCGCTTACGCGGCAAGGGGGTCTCTCCCGTACGTGGCGGTGGACCTGGCGACATGCTGGTCAAAGTTATGGTGGAAACTCCCGTCAAGCTGAATAAGCGGCAAAAAGAAATTCTGCGTGAGTTTCAGGCAACCATGGATGGAGAAAGCGATGGGCATACCCCGCAAAAAGATAGTTTCTTTTCTGCGGTGAGATCTTTTTTTGAAGGTAAGAACTGATGATGATCCGGGGCATCCTTTTTCCATCTGGGATGCCTCGACTCCCTCGTTCACACAGCAATGTTGGCCAAACGACCAAAAAACATGACAATGACGTCAAAGGCTGCTAATTTCTTTGCCCTCTGCTGAGGAGAGTTACGTATGCGTCATGTTGTTCCCTGGCTTCTTTGGTTGCCCTGCTTGACAGCGTGCACCCACCCTCAACCTGCACCTACACCTCCACAGGCTGTTGAAACTCAAGTGGTAGCACCTCAGGCTTCCTCTGACATTCTGGACCTGGCTGGCGCTATTCATGCTAGGGTTGAAACCAGTTTGGGGTTTCAGGTTCCTGGACGCATCATGGCTCGTTCCATCAATCTGGGCTCCCATGTCGAAAAAGGGCAAGTGCTTGCTGAACTCGATAGCCGTGATCTGGATCTTGCCGTTGAAGCCGCTCAAGCGGAGATGCACGCTGCTCAATCTGACCTGGACCTGGCGAAAACAGACCTCAAGCGAGCTGAAGATCTGACTGACAAAGGTTTTGTTTCAACGGCAGAGAGGGATCATCGCCAAGTTGCCCTGGATGCAGCCCAAGCTCATTATGAACAGGCCAAGAGCGAGCTGGATCTGCGCAATAACCAGCATAATTATGCCACGCTGCGAGCTCCTGCCCCTGGCGTTATCACCCAGGTCAATGCTGACAGCGGACAAGTCGTAGCTGCCGGTGAACCCGTTTTTCGCCTGGCTGAAGATGGGGCCCGCGACATCGAAGTCGTACTGCCTGAAGACAAGCTACCCCTGATACATGCGACCCATGCTACCGTCAGCCTATGGGCAACACCAGGTCAAATCCTTCAGGCCAACCTGCGCGAGGTTTCTGCCTCGGCGGATCCCATTACCCGTACCTACACCCTACGATACGCTCTCCTGGCAGGAAAAACTCCTCTAGTACTCGGACAATCAGCCGTATTACATCTTTACCTGAATCATCCGCTAAAACAGCTGCTCATTCCCACCACTGCTCTATTTGAACGCTCTGGGCAGACCATGGTGTGGATTTATCAGTTACCCAGCAAGACGCTGCAAGCTCGGCCCGTGCATGTCTTGGGAGCCCAAGACAATGATGTGGCGGTCGCTGGCCTCCATGCCGGAGAAATCATCATTACGGCAGGCGTGCATGTGCTGGTGGATGGCGAATCCGTCATACCACTGCCTGCTGCCTACCGCTAGCCATAGGGCCAGTTCATGAGTCAGACTAGATTCAATATCTCACGATGGGCGATAGAGCAGCCATCGCTCACCTTGTACTTTCTAGTCGTCTTATTATTGGCAGGAGTTGCCAGCTATTTCCAACTCGGCCAGGATGAAGACCCTCCTTTTACGTTCCGGGCAATGGTCGTGACCACACACTGGCCCGGAGCTACGGCAATGCAGATGTCTGAGCAGGTGGCCGATAAAATTGAGCGCACTTTGCAGGAAGTGCCTTATGTGGACCGCATTAGCACCTATTCCCAACCCGGGGTCAGTACGACGTTTCTCCTGTTGAAAGATGTGACACCGCCTAATGAGGTCCCCTGGATTTGGTATACCACGCGCAAAAAAATCAACGACATACGCTACACCCTGCCTCAAGGCATACAAGGCCCTTTTTTCAACGATGAATTTGGCGACGTGTATGGCATCTTGTATACCCTGAGTGGCGATGGTTACAGCATGGCACAGCTACATGATGCCGCCGATACCGTTCGCCAGCAATTGCTCAGGGTTCCTGATGTCGCCAAGGTTGAACTCTACGGCGTTCAGGATGAGAACATCGTTGTTGAAATTTCGCAGAAACGACTGGCCGTTCTTGGACTGGACTTAAATCAGGTGGTCGCTGAGATCGGCCAGCAAAATGCCATTGCGGATGCCGGGGTACTGCATACGCCGGGCGATGATATACAAATACGCGTTACCGGACAGTTATCCGGGGTCGAAGCTCTACGCAATCTGCCCTTGCGTGCTAATGGCAAAAACTTTCACCTGGGTGATATCGCCTCTATTTTCCGGGCTTATCAAGATCCGCCTGCGCCTGAAGTCAGGGCCCAAGGGCATCCGGTCATCTCGCTCGGGATATCGATGGCTAAAGGTGGTGATATCATACGTATGGGACAAGCCCTGTCCAAAGTCACAGCTCACATACGTAGCCAAATGCCTGCTGGCTTAAACCTTGTCCAGATTGAAAACCAACCCCAGACCGTAGCAAAATCTGTCAGTGAGTTTGTGCAAGTATTGACCGAGGCTCTGGTCATTGTTTTGCTGGTCAGTTTTGTCAGCCTGGGATTAAAAACCCAACCCCTGGGCCTCGATATGCGCCCGGGTCTTGTGGTTGCCTTAGCCATCCCCCTGGTTCTGGCCGTAACCTTCCTCATCATGGACCTGGCCCATATCAATCTCCATAAAATCTCGTTGGGATCACTCATCATCGCCTTGGGTCTACTGGTTGATGATGCCATCATCGTGGTTGAAATGATGGTACGCAAACTCGACGAAGGACTGGATCGCCTCCATGCCTCCACGGCCGCCTACGAATTAACCGCCATGCCCATGTTGACCGGGACTCTGATCACAGCCGCCGGTTTTTTACCGATAGGGCTGGCGCGATCTGCCGTTGGCGAATATACCTTCGCCATTTTTGCTGTCACCACAGCCGCTCTCTTGGTTTCCTGGGTGGTTTCTGTCTACTTTGTGCCCTATCTGGGATTTCATTTACTCAAACCTAGCCGGCATAACGAACATGATGTTTTTGACAGTCCCTTTTATAGAAATTTCAGGACACTGGTAACGTGGTGCATCGATCATCGCTGGCGTACCCTGGGTCTGACTTTGCTGGCCCTGATACTGGGCATGATCGGCATGAAACATGTTGAACAGCAATTTTTTCCGGATTCGGATCGCCCTGAGATACTGGTTGACCTTTGGTTGCCCGAAGGAAGTTCCATGCAAGCCACCGAGGTGGCAGCCAAACGACTGGAAAATCTTCTGGCGCACAATCCACGGGTTGGTCATTACACCGATTTTGTAGGTTCGGGAGCTCCTCGCTTCTTTCTGACTCTGGATGAGCAACTCCCTCACGCCAATCTGGCGGAGTTTATTATTCTTCCTCGGCAGGCTTCACAGCGTGATGAACTACGTCGTGAGTTACAAGCGCTATCTGTGACCGCCATGCCTGAAGCGCGCATGCGCGTCAAACTTTTACCTAACGGCCCCCCCATTGCTTATCCTGTAGCCTTTCGCATCATCGGTGAAGATCCTGTGGTGCTGCGTAGCATGGCTGATATCATCAAGCAAAGAATGCGCGCCAACCCGCATTTAAGCGGCGTTAATGACAACTGGAATGAATCAGACAAGGTCCTCAATCTCGTTGTTGATCAGGATCGCGCTCGTGCTTTAGGGGTTTCCAGTCAGTCGGTAGCACAAGCCGCCCATGCGATCCTGTCGGGCCAGACCATAGGCCAATACCGCGAAGGCAACAAATTGATTGCCATTGAGTTGCGTCAACCCGCTGATGAGCGTGACACCTTGACCGCACTGAGCAGTGCCTACCTGCCGACAGCGTCGGGACAGTCCATTCCTATCAGCCAAGTCGTGCGCCTCGTCGTAGGCTGGGAACCCGGCATGGTATGGCGAGAAAATCGTGATTTCAGCATTACCGTTCAAGCCGATGTCGTCGGTGATATTCAACCTGCGACGGTATCAGCACAGATCAATGCCCAACTCGGTGATCTGCGCCAGCTCTTGCGACCTGGCTACCGAATCGATGAAGCAGGCACAGTGGCAGAAAGTGCTAAAGGACAGGGATCTATTTTTGCCATTGTCCCCCTCATGCTATTTATCATGTTCTCACTGCTGATGCTGCAATTACGCAGTTTTCCCCGTGCTTTACTGGTCTTTGTCAGTGGACCTCTGGGCATTATCGGCGCAGCGATGGCATTGCTGCTCAGCCACCGGCCTTTTGGTTTTGTTGCCATGCTAGGTGTCATAGCCCTCAACGGCATGATCATCCGCAATTCCGTCATCTTGATCGATCAAATTGAACAGGACAGAGCACAAGGTATAGATCCCTGGCTCGCCATCATCGAGGCCACCGTGCGTCGTTGTCGTCCAATTCTACTGACGGCGGCAGCAGCCGTGCTGGCCATGATCCCCCTGTCGCAAAGCGCCTTCTGGGGGCCCATGGCGGTGGCCATCATGGGAGGACTGGTCGTGGCTACCGCTCTCACGCTGCTTTCACTCCCTGCTGCCTACGCCGCCAGTTTCAGGATTGAACGACGAGAAAACAGCTAAACAGGAGATGTTGCATCATGCCGGCTGCCATTCAGCGATGTATCGGTACCCTCCCGAGATAGCCAGCGACGCGCAAACTCCTCGGCAGGTAGGGCTGGGTCAAACAAATAGCCTTGGGCATGATCACAGCCTAACTGCCTGAGCATATTAGCCTGCTCCTCAGTCTCTACACCCTCGGCCAAGGCTTTCATGCCCATACTCTTTGCCATAGCTATCGTGGTTGCCACGATGCTATGGTCATTATGATCCGTCAACAGATGGCGAATAAAACTTTGATCCACCTTTAACGTCGAAGCAGAGAATCGTTTCAGGTAGGTCAGCGAAGAATACCCCGTACCAAAATCATCTATGGCTAAGGCATAGCCCGCTTCGACAAGTTGACTGGCGATAGCGGCAGATCGCTCTGGATACTGCATAACACCCGATTCAGTAATTTCCAGCTCGATAAACTGCGCTGACACACCTGAATTATTGAATATTGCCTGAACCTGCTCCGGAAAACTTTCCTGACTGAGCTCTTGAGCAGATACATTGATAGCTACGCGTCCAGCCAAGAAATAGCCTGCCGCTAGCCAATCATGTACTTGTTGAGCAGCCCTTTTTAACACCCATGTGCCTATATCAGCAATCATGCCATGCTCTTCGGCAATCGGAATAAACTCACTAGGACTGACCCAGCCCCATGCAAGGTCTTTCCAGCGTAACAGCACTTCCATGCCAATCAGACGGTTAGTTTGTAAACACACCTGCGGCTGATAGTAAATTTCCAGCCCACCCTCCTTAAGTACCCGCGCAAGCCTTTGGGCGATTTCCATATGACGGATGATTCTTTCGCCCATCTCTGGCTGGTAAAAACAATACCCTGTACCTTCACCCTTGGCCCGGTACATGGCTATGTCTGCATGTCGAAGTAGATCATGTACGTCGCCAGCATCCTCTGGGTAAATAGATATGCCCAAACTCGCATCTACCTGAAAGCTCATACTTTCGCTGATTTCAATACGTTGCCTGAATGAAGCCAGTATATTTTTGGCCAAGGAATCCAGCTCTGAAAGAGAAAGAGCTTCCGCCATAATGACAAATTCATCCCCGCCCAGACGCGCCACCCATTGCTCTGACGGTTTAGCGATCGCAGATAGACGTGCGGCTATAGCCATCAGGATATGGTCCCCGATCACATGCCCTTGCGTATCGTTAATTTCCTTGAATCGATTTAAGTCGATAAAAAGCAGAGCCAGTTGGCCTGATGTAGCTCTTATTTCAGCTAATTTATGCTCAAGCAGCTCCAGGAACCAGCGTCTATTAGGCAGATCGGTCAGGGTGTCGTAATTCGCTAAATGCTTTATCTTATCTTGTGCCTGACGTTGCTCCGTAACATCTTCTTTCACGGCCATATAATGGGTGATTTGGCCATCTTGTTGGCGTACGGGGGAAATTTGGGCAACTTCCACATATTCACTACCATCTTTGCGACGATTGATGAACTCTCCACGCCAGTAATTGCCTCTTGCCAGATGATGATGCAAATCCTTATAAACTTCATCTGGAGTTTTACCCGATTGCATAATACGCGGATTCTTACCGAGAACCTCCTCTCGGGTATAACCCGTTGTGCGCACAAATGCCTCATTCACATATAATATATGTGAATCCAGATCCGTAATGACCACGGTATTGACGCTTTGATCGATGGCCTGCGATAAGCGTAGCAATTTGTTCTCATGTACACGTCGCTCTGTCACATCCTGAACGGTCCCCATCATCATGAGGTCATCAGTTCCGACATGAAGTTGTTGCATCTCCAGCCAGATCTCATCGGTGCCCTTAAGCACCCTAAAGGCTACAACCTTACTGGATTCTCTCCCGTTTCTGGCATTATCTAGAACTCCACGATCGGCTGGATGTACCTGACTGATCAGAGTGCCCCAATTAAACATGCTGCTCTCTTCGGGCAATCCAAACAAACGCTTGGCTTCATTTGACAGTATTAATCTGCCTGAGGTGCTTTCCTGGTACCAGCTACCTAGCTTGGCTACTGCCTGTGCCTGATTCAGAATGGCCTCACTTTGACGCAGGCGTAACTCTGCTTCTTGTCGTCGTAGCTGCTGCTGATGAAAAGACAGAGCAAAAGCGACATCTCCCGCGATTTCCTCACAAAGAGCCACATTATCGTTGTCAAATACGCCATGTTCATCCGAATACAGTACCATCACTCCCCAGATTTCCCCCTCGACCAACAAAGGAAGGTTGATGCTGGCGCGATACCCCATACGCTCGGCACGCTCACGCCAGGGTGACATGGTCGGCTCTCTTAGGAGGTCATTACAGACCTCTGTGCGTTGACTTATCACTGCCCGAGCGGATGGCCCCTGTCCTTGGGCAGATGCATCCAGCATAATATCTATGTGTTTCAGATAATTGCCCGTTGCTCCCGCTGAAGCGACAGGAATAACATGTTCAACCTTCTCATCTACTTGGCCTATCCATGCCATATGAAACCCGCCCTTCTCTACAGCCAGGGTACATGCATTTTCGAGGACAGCCTGAGAATCCTTATCCATGCGCAAGACACCATGATTGATGCCGCTTTGCCAGCAGTACATACGTGCCAGCCTTTTAGTATGTGCTTGCTTAATTTTTAAAGCACGAATCAGCTGTAAGTACTTAGTCTGCATCTGAGCCATATGGTTGATGACAATACCCAACTCGTCATGAACCCTATCAGGACTTACCTGCGCAACCTCACCCTTGGCTAAGGTCTCGGAAATCTCTTGAATACGCTTCAGACCGTAGCGCATGCGCTGTATCAAGGTCAGGCTAAATAAAATGCTGAGCAAAACCGCAAAAGCCGCCAGTATCATCAGGCTCTTTTGATGTGTCCAAGAGCGATGTTTCGCCTGAGCATAAAAACTATCTACCTGATTAATTTCATAATCTCTCAGGTCATCGAGGGCAGCCCTGGCCTGCTCACAGGTTATTTCTAGAGGGCCATGCAAATTCATGGCTTCAGCCATGGTGACCTGCCCCTCAGCCGCATGGGCGGCTGCCGTAGCCAAACGATCCACGCATTGTTTATGCACGATCTGGGCACGCTGTACCCAGCGTCGTCCTGATTCATCCTGTGGCAAAGCCTGAAAGTACTTCCACTCATCTTCCAGATGCTGCATCCATGCCGCATGTTGCTGCCAAGCCAGCCGATGCGATGATTTCGATAGTTCACGATGATCGAGCGCGGCCTGATAGCTATCGATCACCTGACGACGACCTCGTTCAAAATCTTGCGCTATGGTAGCCAAGCTGATGACGCGCTGTTGATACATGAAATTAGCCTGAGCCAAATCATCATCAATCGCATGTAATCCCTGCCAGCCTAAGCCTATAGCCAACGTAAACATGCTTATCATGGACAAGATGGCTAAACCCAGCTGTCTAGCTAGCGATCTATGCTTATTAAATTCAGCCATGATGTCCCTCTGCCTAAATCACATATGACACCCAATTCATCAGTTAAATGGGTTCAAAAAAGCTCGATACGCGGAGCATCTCCGGTTGATGGTTGGCTAGTGCTCCCTGCATAGGCATCACCCGTCATGGTGCGGTGAGTTTCTCGTTGACTCTCCATGGCATAGCCTTCAAACAGACGATCTAACTGTTGTGTCACATCATCAATGGCTATCGGCGAAATCAGCGCATCAGGCAGTTGTGCTGCCAGCGCCTGCAAATGCTCATCGAGACATTTTAGAGAGCTTGTTACCTGTTCCATTTGCTGGCGCGTGATATCTTGAAACTGAAGTTCTCCCAGCAAGGACATCACCAAACGATGCACCTCAGCAGAACCGTGATCCAGACTTTGCGTAAACGTGATGACATAGCTGGCCAAGCGATGAAAGTCCTGACCGGTTGCCTGCAACTGATCCGCAATGGCTTTAAACTCCTGTATCTGCTGCTCAGCATCACGCAGTCCCATGCGTTCACTGAGCTCCATGCGAATGGATGAACCCACATGAGTAATACCCTGCGTGATCTGCGAAGCTGCCTGCCCGGTTTGCTCGGCCAGTTTGCGTACTTCATCGGCAACGACGGCAAAGCCACGGCCCTGCTCGCCAGCGCGCGCTGCTTCAATAGCCGCATTGAGGGCTACCAGATTGATCCGCTTGGCGACATCTTGTATCAAGGTGGCTAGCGGGGATAACGAGACGACCTGATTGACCACCAACTCAAAGGTTTGGCGTGCGGTCTCAATATCTTCAGCACGCTGCGTCTGATAATTTTTAAGTTGGGTCAACGCCGACAGATTGCGTTGAATTTGACTATCCACATTACTTGCCAGGTCATCAGAATAATTTTTAGCACTACTTACCTCCTTTAACACCGCATCGAGGGCATCCTGAATGGCATTGGCTCTGCCGACGATACTGACGGCTGCCGTCTCAGTAAAATCAGCCACTTGCTTGAGATGCCCGCGCAGTACGCCGTTAAACCCAGGTATATTCCGCAGCTGCGTTTCTACTCTGTCAAAATTACTGATGGCCATGGCCTGTAGCCTGGCCATCATTTGTAAAGTTCTGGACTGGCTGCCCTGCAGTTTGTTCAAAAAGAAGCGTTGAACCACGTACTCATAAAAAGTTATCAAGGCTACAAATATGACACTGACGCCGACCTCAGCAAGGCTGTCATAGCGTGAATTTAGATGTTGATCGTGAACATGGTGAATAACGTGTAATGCCAGCCAAATCAGCAGCCCTTGCGCCAGCAAGGCGATGATGCGAACGAATATATTCAACTTCGTCTGATACAAATTGACCATGGGATGTTTGAAATCAGGAATTTTCTTAGGGCTGCTCATTGTGGTCCCATCCCTTCATGATGCATGCCGCGGGATTGAATCGCCCGCCCCATGGCTTTGTCCATGCTCAGAATATGCCCTATCCACCATGACTCCAAAAAATCAACCATGGCTTTGGGATCCGTGTATATATCGAGTTCTGCCACCCAAACCCAGTAGTTGCGGTGCTCCCTGATATGCCTGGATCGACCCGACCATTCAGGAATAGTCAACTCCATGAGAACTTCCTCATGCATAAAGTGGCTGGCTGCGTACGAATTCAGCCGGGCTTGCCACACTTCCATATTGTTTATCCGCCCTGACCTAGCCAACGCCGTGATGCGATTGATCATTTGTAGTAAGTAACGATGTTCTTGATCAATCTGATTGATGCCTATTTCACACTCATGTGTCCAGAGCAACTGCGCCATATTTTTTACCCTGCCTTTAAAAAAGCTCGATGCGACGTATCGGGGTGGGGGTATCTATGCCTGTATTTTGCCAACGCCATTCGCGTTTTACCGCTTCCTCGACATCTGGCGTAGCTACCGCCATACGGCGGCAAAATACATCGCCATCAGGTACGGCGATCACTTTGCGTGAACAGGCTCCCCCTAAGTCCTCCGCCACCAAAGCTATACCTTCACGCTGTAGCCATGCTCGCGCAAACTTCGCGTTATCTTCACCAATCATGGTCTGTAGGGAATGAACCACCGTCCCTCCCCCAAAGGCTTTGGCAACTAGCCTTGACTTATTTGCTCCGCGTGCCAGCATGGCATTGACCAGCACTTCCATAGCATAGTCGCCCGCCAACACCACATCAGGATCATCTTCCCCGCCTGAATGCCGTCGTGGCAGCAAAAAATGGTTCATGCCGCATAGACCCAGACGCGGTTCATACAAGCAGACAGCGACACAGGACCCCAGAATCGTCGCTATGGGTCTATCGCTTTCAACAGCCCACCCGCCGGGATGTAGAGTTTTTGCCTGCCGTTCCAGGGCACGAGTATCCACAGGCTCAGGCATGGCGGCTGTACTCCATCAAGGCTTGAGCCACCACCGGCAATGGTAAGACTCTATCGACAGCTCCACGCTTAATTGCTTCCTGCGGCATACCGAAAACCACACAGGTAGAAGCATCCTCCGCGATAGTACTGGCTCCGGCCGCATGCATGGCCAAAAGTCCTCGCGCACCATCATCTCCCATTCCGGTTAGGATCACGCCCAAGGCGTTAGCTCCAGCCGTTTCAGCGACCGACCGAAACAGCACATCGACCGAAGGCTTGTGCCGGTTAACAACAGGACCGTCGCTAACCTGCACCAGATAGCGGGCACCACTACGGCGCAACACCATATGACGTCCACCCGGGGCAATCAGCACATGACCGGTCATAACCCGGTCACCATCCACAGCTTCCTTGACTTGCACCTGACAAAGACTATTCAGCCGCTCGGCAAACATGGCGGTAAACTTCTCTGGCATGTGTTGTACAATGACAATGCCACAGACCGATCGGGGCAAACGAACCAAAATTGCTTCCAGCGCCTGAGTTCCTCCTGTAGAAGTGCCGATCGCGATGACCCGCTCTGTCGTGCTAGTCATGGCAGGCTGATCCAGAAGAGGTTTTGTGGCCTGAGGAGCTCGTCGTAACCGGCGAGGCTCCACCTCAGCCGCTGCTCGGATAGCACCAATAAAATTACTGGCTTCATCCTCAAGAAAACTGTTCAACCCCAAACGGGGCTTGGTAATAATGCTGACTGCACCCGCAGCCATAGCTTCAACGGCCGTCTGGGTCCCGCGCTCGGTCAGCGTGGAACAAATGATGACCGGTGTAGGTCGCTCCTCCATGATCTTGCGCAAAAAGGAAAGACCATCCATGCGCGGCATTTCAATATCCAGCACAATGACATCGGGCCATTCTTTTTTCATGGCTTCCATGGCAAAAAGTGGATCACTCACGGCTGCAATCAACTCGATCGCTGGATCTTTGGCCAGAATATCGCGGGCAGCTCGTCTGACCACTGCAGAGTCGTCCACCACCATTAATCTGATCTTTCTAGCCATGGCAGATGCCTCAAGTTACCCGGGCATAGATCGTGGGCTTGACCTGCCGTAAACCGTTAACCAAACCATTCAGCGACTCCGAATGGCCGACCACCAGATACCCCTGCGGTTTCAAACGCGCCAACAACTTATGCACGACTTCGCGTTTGGTCTCAGGGTCAAAATAAATCATGACGTTACGCAGAAAAATTACATCATAAAAGTCAGCCCCCAATATAGGCTCCATCAGGTTGCAAGTCGCAAAAGAAGTATGTTCTCGCAACCGTTTATCCATTAAAAACGTACCCGATTGTGATCCCACCCCTTTTAGGCAATACTTTTTTCGGTAAACCTCAGGCAAACCACGACTACGCGTATCGTCATAATGACCGCGTCGTGCCGATTCAACCACCATCTCGCTGATATCTGTCCCGGTCACGCACCACGTAGCGCCTAAGCCCAGAACCTCCGCCAGCACCATGGCCAAGGTATACACTTCTTCTCCCGTACTGCAGGCTGCACTCCATAGGGAGGGCGCCGTCACCTCCCGCGAACGCGCCCATGCCGCCAGCCATTCAAAATGTTTCTCCTCTCGAAAAAAGTAGGTTTCATGCGTAGTCAGTAAATCGATCATCCGCTGCCATTCCGTAGAGTCCTGGCCTGCGGTAACATAACGGTAATAGGCTGAAAAGCTTTCTAAACCCAGATGACGCAAACGCTGACTTAATCGCCCCACGAGCAGTTGGCGCTTAGCATCGCTCATGGCGATGCCTGCTACCTTGTGGATGAGCTGTCGGAAAGCGGTAAATTCGCGATCCGACATCTCAACCTGCAAGATACTCATACACGCTCCGCCGTGAGAGCTGACTCCGCTCCAGCTTCGACTGCACCATCACGTGCTGCCAGCAACAGGGCAATTTCATCGATAGACAAGACACGTTCTATATTGAGCAAAATAACAAAACGGCTGCCTATTTTGCTCATACCCTGAATAAAATCAGCGCGGATACGTGCGCCAAAGGAGGGAGGGGGCTCTATGTCACTGGAGGCCACATCCAGCACCTCAGAGACGGAGTCCACCACCATACCCATATCATGACGCCCATCATCCAGTCGCAGTTCAATAATGACAATACAGGTGCGCCGCCCTATGGTCTGCCGCTCTCGCCCGAATCGGGCACCTAAATCGATCACCGGTACCACACTACCGCGCAGATTGATCACGCCACGGATAAACGATGGCATCAGGGGGATTTCCGTCACCTGACCGTACTCAATGATTTCCTTGACGTTCAATATGCCTACGGCAAACATCTCTCCATTTAGCAGAAAGGTCAAAACCTGCTGTATGGTATCCGCCGTTGCTACGGACGTGCCACGAACGGGAGTTATCTGTCCCATGATAGCTATCTCCTCGCTCAGTAACGCACAAAATCGCCTTCATCCAGGGATGCCGCCGCTGCCGGTTGACGGCTGCTACGTTGAGCAGTAGCAGCAGCGGGTCGGCTCGCTGAACTGCGCTTGGATGCTACCGGAGCATGGCCTCTATCCACCCGGAAGAATCCCACCAGCTGTTGCAGTTGCGCAGACTGCGCCCCCAACTCCTCTGCCGTAGCCGCCAACTCTTCCGATGCTGAGGCATTTTGTTGTGTGGCCTTATTTAACTGCCCCATGGCGCCGTTGATTTGTGCTACCCCTGTGGATTGTTCATCCGAAGCTGCGGCAATCTCCTGCACCAGATCCGAAGTTTTCTTGATAGAGGGCACCATAGCTCCCAGCAAACTACCCGCCTTCTCGGCCAGAGCCACTGAAGATCCCGCCAGATTACCAATTTCCTGGGCGGCCACTTGAGAGCGTTCAGCCAGTTTGCGTACTTCTGCAGCCACCACAGCAAAACCTTTGCCATGCTCACCGGCCCGGGCAGCTTCAATCGCTGCATTCAACGCCAGCAGGTTCGTCTGGTAAGCAATATCGTCAATGATGCCTATACGATTGGCAATTTGTTTCATGGCCGATACCGTCTCCGTCACAGCTCCTCCCCCCTCTTGGGCTTCCGTAGCTGCCTGGGTGGCAATATTGTTGGTCACCTTGGCGTTATCAGCGTTCTGATTGATTGATGAGGTCATCTGTTCCATGGCCGCTGTAGTCTCTTCCACAGAAGCGGCTTGTTCGGAAGAGGACTGCGACAGGGACTGGGCCGTTGACGATACCTGCCCAGCGGCATTACTCAGGTCATCGGCAGCGATATTGATTTGCGCCAGCGTTTCAGAAAGTTTTTCGATAGACGTATTGACGGCAAGCTTCATGGCATCAAAATCTCCTTGATAGCTACGCGTAATCTTTTGCGTCATATCACCAGCAGCCATGGCCTCCATAACACGTTTGACATCATTAAACGGCTCAACAACGGAATCTAAGGTACTGTTCATGCCTTCCACGATTTTGCGGAAGTCACCACGGTGTGCAGGCGCATCAGCTCGCGTTTCAAGCACGCCTGCCAGTGCCGCTGCACTTAAACTATTGGCATCAACGATCAGTGCCTTGATGTTGTTTCGTACCTGTTCAATGGTTTCATTGATAAAGGCTTTTTTGCCAGGGAAAGTTTCAAGAGGTGCATCCAGATTACCTTCACCAAATTCCTTGATGCAGGCCATCGCCTTCTTCTTCACCGCAATATGCCCAAACACCATGGTGTTGACACCTCGGGCCATCGCACCAAAATCACCCTTGAAGCGACCTTCATCAATCTTGATATCGATATCACCCAGATCATGTTCATGCGACATATGGTTCATGTCAGCGATAAAGCTCTTGATGTTGGTACGCATAGCTTCGATATTGTCGTTAATGAACGCTTTCTTACCGGGGAATTTCTCAAGAGGTGCATCAAAGTTACCATCACCAAATTCCTTGATGCAGGCCATTGCCTTCTTCTTCACCGCGATATGACCAAACACCATGCCGTTGACACCCTTGGCCATCACGGCAAAATCACCCTTGAAGCGACCTTCATCAATCTTGATATCGATATCACCCAGATCATGTTGCTGTGACATATGAGCCATATCAGCTATGAAACTTTTGGTATTGGTGCGTAAAGTTTCTATATGGTCATTGATAAACGCTTTCTTACCGGGGAATTTCTCAAGAGGTGCATCAAAGTTACCTTCACCAAATTCTTTGATACAAGCCATTGCCTTCTTCTTCACCGCGATATGACCAAACACCATACCGTTGACACCCTTGGCCATGTTGGCAAAATCATTTTTGAACTGGGACTCATCAATCTTGACATCAATATCGCCGGCATCATGTTCACGTGACATTCGATTCATGTCGCTCATCAATAGCCGTAACGCTGATTGCACAGCAGCTATCGATGCCATCACACTGTGGCGATCTTGGGGAAGCAGACTGATCTCCGTGGTTAAATCTCCCTCGGCAAGGCGCCGCGTCGCCTGTTGTAATAAAACCGGCTCGGCTCCAAGTTGCGCCATCAGACTACGCAGGATGCTATAGCCGAAGGCAGCTAGCAAAGCAGCCATGGCAACAGCCAGTGTTATCATGATATTTAAGGTATGACTTTGTGAAGTATGACCTGCCTCAACTGAGGCTGTGGCATCCGTCGCTCCCGAGGAAATCAACTGAGCAATGGCCGTATCCGCCGTACTAAATTTAGGTGATGCTTCATCGACACCACGGATAAAGGCTGCAAGCAACTCCGAATGCCCTGGCGTATTATTAGCTGCATCCTGAGATGATAGCTGTTCCATCTGGCCACGATTACGGGTGGCCAGCATACGGTAGTCATTCAGAGCCGCCTCAAACTGAGTCCATTGTTGCTGCTCTTGAGCAGAATGCTCGAAATGTACCCAGGTTGCTTCAGCGGAGCCCACATCTTTCCATCCTGCATCGATAGACTGAACATGCCCCATTAATCGACCTGAATCTGCATGTCCCGACGCTAATTCTGCATACGCGCCTAGCATGTTTAAGCGGACATTCTGTAATCCCGTACGCAATTGCGTCAAAGCCTGCATAGAGGATATTTCGTTATTACCCACCTGATCGAAAATAGCCTGATCACTTTCAAAACCACGAAAGGCCATAAAAGCCACCAGCATCAGGGAGGCTAGTGCCACACCGATCAAAGACAGTAGTTTATACCTGACTAACATAGTACTCATATTGCACCCTTGGCCCCTGGTTTCTTGCGAAACCTATTGGCTTTTATGGACATGCATGAACAGCATGTCCCCCTGTTAATGATAGGCAACCCTGATCAGGCCCCCGTGAGTAAACGTTCTCGTGTTACCAAACCACCTTCCGATTGATGCGTACTGAGACGCACCAGCGACTGCACATCCAGAATCAACGCCACTTCCCCTGAACCCAAAATAGTTGATCCACTCAAGCATCGTTCGTTGCGAAACAACGCCCCTAGCGGTTTAATAACCGTCTGAAATTCCCCAAATAAATGATCCACCACCAAACCCGCTCGCCCACCTACATGTCTGACCACCACCACATTGCGACGACGTGGTGGTTCATCCTGATGGTTAAACAAAATTCTGAGATCAATGAGAGGCAACACTTCACCACGCAGATTCAAAAATGCCATCGGCTCTTCAGCATGAGATAATTCCACGCACTCGACGACAGCATCTAGCGGCACCACATAAGAAGCATCAGACACACCTGTCAAAAATCCATCGATAATGGCTAATGTCAGTGGCAGTCGAATGGTAAATTTCGAACCCTTGCCTTGCTCGCTAGCCACCTCAACAGAACCGCGCAAAGCCTGCACATTCTTGCGTACCACATCCATGCCTACACCACGGCCTGATATATTGCTGACTTGATCCGCGGTACTGAAGCCAGGTTCAAAAATCAGGTTGATGATTTCTTTATCGCTAAGTACCTGGGTAGCATGGATCAGCCCCTTCTCTACGGCCTTATCATGTACTCGGGTGGTATCGATACCACGCCCATCATCAGAGACTTCGATCACGATACTGCCAGAATCGTGGCGTGCTGACAGGGCCACCGTACCCATGGCTGTTTTGCCACAAGCCAGTCGTTCGGCAGAGGGCTCAATGCCGTGATCGATGGCATTACGGATCAAGTGCATCAGCGGATCAGCTATTTTCTCGACCACTGACTTATCCAGCTCAGTGTCGCCTCCACTGACCACCAGATCGATATCCTTGCCCAGTTCCTTGGCCACATCGCGAACTACCCGATAAAATCTGCGAAAAGTTTCACCGATTTGAACCATATGCAGCTGCAATGCTGAATCACGTATGTTTTCTACCAGCCTGCCCAGCAACGACGTAGCTTCCACCAGAGCTGATTGTCCGGACTGACGCGCCAGCAAACTCGCGGAGGCTCCTGCGATCACCAATTCACCGACCAGATCAATCAGCTGGTCCAGTTTATCGGCCTTGACACGGATCAGTCGGGCATCGGCTGATGCCTTGTCGTTGACCTGTTTCTGGCGATTAACCGCCGCATCGACAATCTCCGGTTGCACCACATGCTGGCGCACCAGAATTTCACCTAAAGGGGGGGGCATACTACCTTGCTCGGTCACAGCATCCTGCCCACGCAACCCTTGCGCCAGCTCATCCGGAGTCAGCGCGCCTGAACGCACCAGCATTTCCCCCAAACGCATATGTTCTTCAGGCAAATCATCAATACGATTAACAAACTCACCTATTCGCGCTGGAGGAGGCAAAATGCTGAGTTCACAATCATCGCGGCAGAACATGAATACTTTCTCTATGGCATCCTTTCCTGCCACGCTACGCAGCACCACATCAAAACCCAAGTAACAACTCTCCGGGTCCATGGCATCGGCCATAGGTAACTCATGGGTGAGCGCCTGAATCTGCAGTACCTCTCCTAACGTAGCGAGATGGCGTAAAAAAGCCAAAGGTTCCATACCGTTACGCAGGATGTCTTTTCCAAACATCACACGAATCAGCCAGCTATCTTCAGCTGAGGGAGGATGCTCGATATCCATGTTGACATCAGGACGCGCACTCGGCGCAGGATGATCAGCACCATGAAATGCTTTCAGCATGTCCAAAACAGCATCGGTTTCAGGCTGCAGTTCTGCATCTGCCTCAAGTTTGCCCGCCGCAACCCTATTCAGCATCACGCTTAAATGATCGCCGGCGCGCAATAACACGCCGATCAAACTTTCCGAAATTTCTAAGTGATGGGTACGCAAGTCTTCCAGCAGACTCTCCAGGACATGCGTATAACGTTCGACATGCCCAAGATCAACCACGCCGGCACCGCCTTTGATGGTATGCGCTGCACGGAAGATGGCGTGGATAGTCTCCTCATCCCGATCCCCCTGCTCCAAACGCAGCAGCCCTGATTCCATGGCTTCCAGGAGTTCTTGAGATTCTTGAATAAATACGGTGTAGATCTCATCCATGACTTGGCTCCGATTCTGCTAGCAAAACCAGAGGATCACCAAAGAAAGCCGCCAGGTTGAGAAACTCAAATACGGCTATGACAGCATCCGAATGCGCCACGATATGCATTTCATGGCGCTGTTGCAGACTCTCCTGCTTAGCCAGCATCAGCAGTTGTACGCCTGCGGTATCCAGGTCATTTACGTTGGAAAGATCCAGCTCCACGCGAGCATGCTGGCGAACAGCATCTACCAGAGCAACCTTGATAGCAGTAGCATCATAAATACTTAAATCGCCCTGAATACGCAGTCGAACTGAAGCTTCGCCGCAAGTTTCCTGATGAATTTCCATCGCCATTACCTCTTTTGCGCTTAGCGCAGCACCATACCCAGCGTTGCGATTAAATCTTCCGCTGTTACCGGTTTGACCAACCAGCCACTCGCCCCCGCTGCCTTAGCTTCAGCTCGCTTGGACTGCTGAGATTCAGTCGTCAAAAACAGAATGGGCATAAACTTAAAGTTGGATAACTGACGTACTTTTTTGATGAACTCAATGCCATTCATCCCCGGCATATTGAGATCTGTAATGAGCAGGTCCACCTTTTTGCCAGCCTGAAATAACTTCATGGCATCCTCGGCACTGCGCGCCTGTTCCACGGCATATCCAGCTTTAAGAAGAATATTGGATACTGACAACAAGATAGTTGCCGAATCATCGACCAACATGATAGTTCGCATGTATCAACCTCTAACGCCACTTAACTTTCACTTAGTTTGTTAGCCTAGTTCAGCCCATCAAGATATTTTTTCATTTCCTTAAAATTAATGATCTGCATCAATTCGTTTCTTGATTGCACAAAGAATTTCTTGATTGCACAAAAAATTTCTGATAATCGTGCAATGCACACAAGAAAGTAATATTGCTTTTGTAAATTTGAATAGATTGATGTTAATTCAAGCTAACCGATTGAATTAACTACTCTAATAGAGACTCATAGATTAAGAAACAAGCAAGGAATATCGTCGGTGTAACCGAAAAGAAGCAAGACTAATGAACTGGCATCGCCGATGCGCGCCAACAATAGAATTTATTTGGATACATAATCCGGCATGATTTTGACACCCTTGAATCTGCGGTCGTTGCCAAGGATTTACCAAAACAAGGCTCGATCTTTTAACCTCAGGTTCTCAATAGGTTGCTTCAACTGCCCCCTCAAAACATCAGGGAGCAGATTTTCAAACTCAGCGCTGTTCCTTGCGTTGTCTGGATGAGGTTGGCCGTCTATTTTTCCCTGGCTCTTCCTGATCCTGTCGGGGCGGCAATCCGGTATGTTGCGTCAGCAAACGTCCGCGTACCGCCTTACGTGACACGCCGGCCTCGGTGGTACTATTTTTTCTCACCGGACTGGCATAAGCCGTCTGTCCTGCAGGTTGATGACGTGGAATCAGTTGATGTTTTGCTGGACCAATGAGATCAGCGCGTCCCATGGCTTTGAGCGCCTCCCGCAATATCGGCCAGTTAGCTGGATCATGATAACGGAGGAAAGCTTTATGCAAACGCCGACGCTTATCGCCCTTGACGATATCTACCCGTTCACTATCGCGACTGATTCTGCGCAGGGGATTGCGGCCGCTATGATACATAGCAGTTGCCGTGGCCATCGGTGAAGGGTAAAAAGTCTGTACCTGATCTGCCCGAAATCCATGTTGTTTGAGCCACAGCGCCAAATGCATCATGTCCTCATCCGTTGTACCCGGATGTGCTGCAATAAAGTAAGGTATCAAATATTGTTCTTTACCAGCTTCCTGTGAATAACGATCAAACATGGCTTTGAACGTGTCATAACTCCCCATACCCGGTTTCATCATTTTGCTGAGCGGCCCGGACTCCGTATGTTCGGGTGCAATTTTCAGGTAACCACCCACATGGTGCTGTACCAACTCTTTGACATACTCGGGAGATCGCACCGCCAGATCATAACGCAGACCTGAACCTATCAGCACTTTCTTGATCCCCGGCAGTTGCCGGGCGCGGCGGTACAGGCTGATGAGCGCCGAATGATCGGTGGTCAAGTTTTCGCAAATATCCGGATACACACAACTGGGTTTACGGCATACCGCCTCGATGTCCGGCGACCGGCAAGCCAAACGGTACATATTAGCCGTAGGTCCACCCAGATCCGATACCACGCCGGTAAATCCTGGCACTTGATCACGCATGGTCTCGATTTCACGGATGATGGAGTCTTCAGAGCGATTCTGAATAATCCGACCTTCATGCTCGGTAATGGAACAGAAGGTACAGCCTCCGAAGCAACCGCGCATGATGTTCACTGAGAAACGGATCATGTCATACGCTGGAATTTTCGCTCCCTGATAAGCGGGGTGAGGTAAGCGTGCATAAGGTAGATCAAAGACATAATCCATCTCTTCCGTCGATAGCGGATTAGGAGGAGGATTCAGCCACACCAATCTGTCCGCACAAGACTGGACGAGGGCTCGGGCATTACCCGGATTGGTTTCCAAGTGAAGAATACGGCTAGCGTGGGCATACAGCACCGGGTCTGATTTGACCACCTCATAGGCTGGCAACCGAATGACACTACGATGGCGCGGCGGACGTACACGTTTAGCAGCAGAGGGCCGTATCCTCACCACCTGGCTATCACCCTGCGCTTGGTCACAGGCTGGAGCTTCACGCGTATCGGTATAAGGACTGAGTAAAGGCTCAACCGGACCCGGGACATCAATGCTGGAAGAATCGAGTTCATACCAGCCCTCAGGCACGTCTGACCGCATAAAGGCCGTGCCGCGAACGTCGGTGATATCCCGAACAGACTCTCCAGCAGCCAGACGATGGGCGATATCGACAATAGCCCGTTCGCCATTGCCATATATCAGCATGTCCGCCTTGGAATCCACCAACAAGGAGCGGCGAACTTTATCCTGCCAGTAGTCATAATGCGCAATACGGCGCAATGATGCCTCAATTCCACCCAGGATAATGGGTACCTCGTGATAGGCTTCTCTTACACGCTGGGCATAGACCAGAGAACTTCGGTCTGGACGCAAACCACCGCTCCCCCCCGGGGAATAGGCATCATCCGAGCGGATGCGTCTATCCGCCGTGTAGCGGTTGATCATGGAGTCCATATTCCCAGCCGTGACACCAAAAAAAAGGGTAGGCTGTCCCAGGGCTCGCATGGGTTCTGCGGACTTCCAGTCAGGTTGGGCGATGATACCTACGCGAAATCCCTGGGCCTCCAGTAAACGGCCGACAATAGCCATACCAAAACTGGGGTGGTCTACATAAGCATCACCTGTCACGATAATAATGTCGCAGGCATCCCAACCCAGTACGTCCATTTCCTCCCGACTCATCGGCAAAAAAGGAGCTGGCCCCAGACATTCAGCCCAGTAGCGGGAATAGCCAAACAATGTTTTAGCTGTATGGGCTTCAAAATCAATTCGGGCCGTCGCCGTCATGCGATGCATTCTCTGACAGGTAAGGCGGCCATTGTACCAGTTTTAGCGGCATGGCTGGATTTCACCGAACCTGAAAAGATGACAGTCTCTCGCACAACCGTGCACAGTGAACAGCCTTCGTGTAAACTGACAATAAATAATAGGGATTCCCAGCGTGGATAACTCAACTAAATCTCTGCAGGACCTTGATTCTGATGATATCACAGTCATACGTCAGCATATGCAACGGCGTATGCACTGGTTGGGTTTCGGTGGTTCCCTGGAGCAACGCTACCGTCAGCAACGCAGTGATGACTTTCAGCGTACCGTTTCTGAGGGGGCTCCCTGGCTGGTATTGTTTCATGTCCTGATGAATATCATCACCTGGGTCGTCAGACACCCTTCCGGGGAAGATTTTCAGATGTGGATGACCACGCTGATTATAACGACCGCAGCGATCACGGTGGGTTTATTCGTTGCCATGGTTCCCGTCCTGCGCCGCAACTTCAATATCCTCGGCGCCCTGTGTGGCGGCCTGGTCATCTTCGTCGAAATGACAGCTGCACAGTTATATCAGAACCTGGATTTGGCTCAGGACGTCACCTACGTAGCGCTTTTAGCCATGATCGTGACCAGCTTGGGTATACGCCTGCTTTTTCCAGCGGCGGCCGTGGCCCTGATTACTTCTTCGGCAGCGGCCCTGGTGACAGGCATCGTCATCGAGGCTCGCATCGACTGGCTGAGCGTAACCATCTATGTGGGTGCCGGCATCGTCATTTGTCTTTATTTAGCTCATACCCTGGAACGTATGGAACGCCGTGCCTTCTTGCAGTCCCTGTTGCTCTCCTGGGAAGGCCAGCAGCTCGATGTAGCCAACCGCAAATTGGATCAGCTTTCTCGTCGCGACCCTCTGACCAATCTGGCCAATCGCCGTGATTTTGATGAGATCCTCATAGAAGAATGGGAACGGGCCCGACGAGAAGAGCAACCCGTCAGTCTGCTTTATATGGACATTGATCATTTCAAACTCTATAACGACCATTATGGCCATAGCGCAGGCGATACCTGCTTGATCAAGATCAGCAAGGTATTAGCGGAAGCGCTGAAACGTCCAGGAGATATGGCAGCTCGTTACGGTGGCGAGGAGTTTGTTCTGCTCTTGCCCAACACCGATGAACGAGGAGCTCGGCGAGTTGCTGAGCGACTGATCAAACGCGTCGACTCGCAACGCATTGTTCATTTACACTCCCGCACAGCAGGTCATGTCACGATCAGTATTGGTGTGGCTACACGTATACCTTCGCGCGATCATGGCACATCCCAAACCCTGCTGGATATTGCTGATGCTGCACTCTATGCCGCAAAAAATGCCGGCCGACATAGGCTACATGTGGCTAGTGATAATACCCCCACGACAGCCATTACCCCAGTATCATGACGCGTTCTATGGCATCAAAGAGTTGATCCACGCGATGGGAAGGCATGGCCTGGGCTTTGACGGTCTTTAACGCCATACCATCCTCGGCATGTATCCAAACCGGACGCATGATATTTTTATCCTGTAAAACGACTTCATCCCATAACAACTCAAGCGCCCTCTGACGATCCTGCATACTTAACCAAAGTCTTCCATCCCCTGCATCCAGTACTAACTGACAGGCTGTAGCGCCACGCACGCCAATAAGGCGCACCCATCCTGGCCGTCGGCTAATCAGAATTTGACTCATGATGTCTTGCTGCAAGCTGCGCGGATCAGCATGGACTGCAGCACGATGAAGACTAGGTATACTCAGAATACCTTCCAGTGCAGCGAGGTCAAGGAGGTAGAAGGTTTCGTAGCGCCCTTCTCCTTGATGGGTGATCAGCTGATAACCTTCCCCTGCCCGCAGGATATAGATCCAGACAACCTCCTTATGTTCTGCCAAGTCCATGACGGCACTAGCCATACCGCGCAGACGAGCAACGAGGCTTCCTGACGTACTTTCCCGCGTGACATGCACGACATCTACTGACGGCCTGGCGCGCATGCCTGCTAACAAACACATTAACGCCTCTGCCAGAGCTCTTTCGCCGACAAAGGTGTGCATAATGATCTCTTGCCAGCTATTCCTGGCTACCAGATCAATGCGACGCAGCAGGTTGGCTCGTAATCCTCCGTAAGAAAGGGGATTACCGTCCTGAGCCACTCGCGCCAAACCTCGCCGGGACAAGGCACTTTCATCAGCCATGGTCGGATTGATCAGTAACATGGCCGCCTGCCAGCAGGGCGGGCATGC
>JAJZHP010000107.1 GCA_021804355.1 Pseudomonadota bacterium
CATGCCTTCTATACTGTGTGCAAACAGGGACTCGAACTTTGAGTCCCTGCGCAGGAGTTCTTCATCATGCAGCCTTTGCCGCTGATTTTGATTCTCCAGTAGCAAATGACGGTTCTCCAACAATACCGCTATACGTACTATCAGTTCTTCTTGGGCTATAGGCTTGAGGATATAATCGGTCACACCTAAATTAAGCAGTTCAATACGCCGTACCTGATCATCGAAAGCCGTCATGGCTATAATGGGAATATCGCCCTTATTATCTGTTTGTCGGCGAACAAAATTGACTAAGGCCAATCCACTGATTGCACCATCGAGGACAATATCCGTTAAGATCAAGTCATAGTCATTCTGCATATAGAGTTGCTTGGCCTGCTCTGCAGAACTACAGTCATCCACGTTTAGACCACGAGTTTCAAGATAGCCTTTAAGAAAATCACGCTGGCTACGACTGTCCTCAATATAGAGAATCTTGCCTTTAAGCTGCCGTCGTGCAGACGGAAAGCGCCTTATGAAGGCAAGCAGCTGATTGATATCACTTCGGTGAAAGATTTCCGTGACACCCGCCGGCAGCGCTGACGAAAGCTGCGCCTCTCCTTGCACTGAGGTTAGCAAGACAAACGGTTTGACCGCATATTGGGTCATATGGCGAACGCGTCGACAGAGATCCACACCCTGCATATCTGGCAAGTAAAACCCTGAGCAGATGAAGTCGACATAATGGTGAGCAATGAGGACCAAAGCCTCATGACCCGAGGATGCAAGCAGCAGTTCACCTTCCTGATCCAGGGCAGCACTAAACAAACTCTGAAAGGTCCGGCTCTCATCAACTAGCAAGATTTTTTGTCGGTACACGCTCCCTCCCTGTACCCTTCAGCATAAATTCCCTAAAACTCAATACACTTTCAGCTTAATTCATTTTCAGTGCTAATCCACCCTACGTTAAGAGCCTATATAAGAACTCAGCTATAGAGGTTTCTCAAGCCTGAAAAGAGCCCTTGGCTATAACATATAAAATACATCATCGAACTTAGGGCTGCAGTGTGGTTCAGAGTCAGACATGGACGGCTACGTGCTTTTTGACTGCGGAAGACGGTGACTGCATTGAATTTCTGATCGGGCACCTTGATTGACGATAAACTGTCGCGCTTAATTGGTTGATTTTAAGAAAGCCACATTGTACCTATCCACAGACCCAACGAAGCCATGGGACGGTTTTAACGAATAAAGTGGCTGATTTTACCGAGAGGGGATTCTGGACAAGAAAAGGGCCCGGAGATGATCCGAGCCCTGCCATTAGGTGAGTGGGGGAGGCTATCAACCCGCGTCCATAACAGCTGTTATCAACTTCGTGTCAGGAATATTCATGCTTGCATCAGTCCCCTGTGCCCAAACCAACCATTCACGCCTAAGCACCATAATAATACAGGCAGCCAAGGCAGCGATCACGGCAAAAGCCATAAAACCTGTGGAATAGGAGCCTGAAGCTTGTCGCGTCATACTCATAATGACAGGCAGATAAAAACCGCCAACCCCGCCTGCACACCCAATGATCCCCGTCATAAGACCCGTTCGCCCCACCCATCTTTTGGGGACCAACTGAAAGGTAGCTCCATTGCCTAACCCAAAACAGGCATAAAGGCTGAACAGTAATATCAAGCCCCCCATCAAACCAGGCATCACCACGGCATAAATTCCATCCAAAAGCGCAATACATGACAACAAGACGGCAAGAGCTCGTACACCAGAGATTCGATCAGCCAAGCCTCCACCTATAGGCCGTAATATGGCTCCCGTAAATGCCATTCCTGCCATGATCATGCCTGCATCTACTTTAGAGAGATGATATAGAGAGGTTAGCAAGACTGAAATATATGAGGACATACCGACAAACCCACCAAAAGTAACTGCGTATATCAACATGATAAACCAGGCATCTTTCTCTAAAAGCACATGGCGGTAGGCAGGAGGCAATATGGATAATGCCCACGCGCTCCCTAATATGGGTAAGAGTAGTTTCCCTACGGAGCCTCCTAACCAGCCCATCCTGACGACACTAATTAATACTAGTAACCCCAGCATAACGGACAACAGAACAACCATACCTTGCCGCTGTGAACCACTTTTTGGGTGACGATCATCTGCCCATGCCCACAATGCCCAAGCTGTCAGTGCCAACAAGGGAAGAACCGCCAGGGTCGCCCTACTCCACCCCCAGTGTGCGGCGAGGCTTGGGAATAAGAACCCGTCTAAAACGGCGCCAATATTTCCCGCTGCCGCTAAACCTAATACCAAACCCTGCACACGACTAGGATAGCTACTTCCTGCCATAGGTAAGGCCACGGCAAAACTGGCACCACCAAAACCCAAAAACACTCCCAGCAGCACCATTTCATTGAGCGACGGTGCAGGACCCAATCCTATACAGAGTGAGGGGATAGCCGATAAAGCCACGCCTAGCAGAGCAAGTGTTCGTCCAGGCATCGCCTGATAAAGTGAACCCATAGCAATTCTTAAAATAGCCGCACTCAATACCGGGATAGCCACCAGAAACCCTTGGTCGGCAACACTAAGACCTAATGTCTTACTTATATAAGGTGCCAGAGGACCCAACATGACCCACAGGGTGAATCCCGTATCAAAGTACATAAAACAGGCCAGTAACGATTTCCAGTTACCTAGTTTCAATATGTCCTGAAGTTGCTTCATAGCCACTCCTCCCTGCTGGTTTTAAATAGATTCATGTTGGTGCAAGCTGATCTTCACCCTGGCCATTTCGCACCAAATGACAGCTGTTGTGACCCAGAATTCGAATCATGAATACCCCATCAGCAAGAAGCAGGCCAGCCCCCTAAACGAAGCCGCAAAACCTACCCGAATAACCGCTGTACTTTGCATGGCCGTAAGCCGGCCTGGCTTACATTCCTCCATCCAGTGATGGCGAGCACATGCTCTACTTGCACTCCTGAAACCCATCGGACCCTGGTACCCATCTTGTTGGGTGCGTCTTCCCTTCTGAAAAACGCTACTCATCCAACGCAGCCTACTGAGGCTACGTCGGGTACGTGAAAGTTGAAAACATTGATGAGCTCTTACCTTACCAGCCTGAACCACCATAGCCATGACCAGGGATTCATGATCGAGACCACGACCTAACCTAGTTTCCAGGCTCAGAAGTTCATCTGCCCTTTAAATCGCATGGACAAGCCATGTCTGCAAATGGTGCAAAAAACCCAGAATGCACAATGGCAGGGCATGGTTCAGGAGCAATTCACTACTAACACATTGAAATCAGGTCATCAAATAAGATGGCACACATCGTGCTTTGCCTCCGTTGATGTTACTGCATGAACCCACAACCCTGATAAATGATGGTTTGCTGTTGTCATTTGCGGAGGCTTCCCATGAACAGCTTCCTCAAGGTAGCTCGGCCCCATCGAGAGCGTGTAATGAAAATCATTGTGATTGGATATGGCATGGTTGGGCATAAACTTCTGGAATGCTTGGTTGAAAACACCCGGAACGATGTAACCGTGCTTGCAGAAGAACCTCGACCGGCCTACGACCGAGTACATTTAACCGATTATCTTTCGGGTAAAAGTGCCGATGACTTGCTGCTCGCTCGTCATGATTTCGCTGAAGCTCATGGAATCGATCTTCAACTTGAAACGAGAGTCATTGCGATCAACAGGATCAATATGACGATCACAACCCATCGAGGTCAAGTGCTGGACTATGACAAACTGATTATAGCTACTGGTTCTTATCCTTTCGTACCTCCATTACCTGGCAAGGAACGAGAAAACTGTTTTGTTTACCGAACCATTGAAGATCTGGATGCCTTAAGAACCGCCAGTCAATCAGCTCGTGTAGGGGCTGTGATCGGTGGAGGGTTACTCGGCCTTGAGGCTGCGAAGGCCTTGAATGATCTCGGGTTGGAAACCCATGTCGTTGAATTTGCACCACGACTCATGGCGGTCCAGGTCGATGATGGGGGTGGTCGTATCCTGCGAAAAAAAATTGAAGACTTGGGCGTTGGCGTACATACCCAGAAGGCTACTACCGAGATTGTTGATGGTCATCAGCATCAACACCGCATGAACTTTGCCGATGGCAGTTTCCTTGAAACAGACCTGATTGTATTTTCTGCAGGCATTCGCCCACGCGATGAACTGGCTGTCCAAGCTGAAATCCAGGTGGGTGTTCGCGGCGGCATCGTCATTAATGATCACTGCCAGACTTCTGATCCCAATATATATGCCATTGGTGAGTGCGCCCTTTGGAACAACCGAGTATTTGGGCTTGTTGCTCCTGGTTATGACATGGCTCGGGTTGCCGCTGAGCATCTTCAAGGTCAACCTAGCACAAAGACATTTCAAGGCGCTGATATGAGCACCAAGCTGAAATTGATGGGTGTCGACGTCGCATCAATCGGAGATGCTCACGGCAACACTACTAACAGCTTGAGTTACCAATTTTGCGATGAAAGTCGGCAGGTCTACAAAAAACTGGTAGTGAACCAAGACAAGACACTTCTGCTGGGTGCGGTTCTAGTAGGCGATGCCACTGAATACGCTGACCTTTTGCAGATGATGTTAAACTCCTTGCCCTTACCTGAACGTCCGGAAACACTGATCTTACCCGCCATGGATAATGCCCCCAGGGCCGGCTTAGGTATCGATGCACTGCAGGACTCAGCAGTCATTTGTTCCTGTAATAGTGTCACAAAAGCCGACTTATGTTCAGCTGTCGCTGCAGGCAACACCACCCTGGCCAGCCTGAAACAATGTACCAAGGCGTCAAGTACCTGTGGTGGCTGTATGCCACTCGTAACCCAGGTTTTAAAAGCAGAACTTAAGCGACAGGGAGTCACGGTCAATAATCACCTCTGTGAGCACTTTCCGCATTCGCGACAGGAACTCTATCATCTAGTGAGAGTAGGTCAGATCAAGAGCTTTGCCGAAGTAGTAAGTAAACACGGCAAGGGGCTGGGGTGTGATATTTGCAAACCTGCTGTGGCCAATATACTGGCTTCCTGCTGGAACGAGTTCATTTTAGAACCACAGCATGCCGGATTGCAGGATAGCAACGACTATTTTATGGGCAATATCCAGAAAGATGGCAGTTATTCAATTGTCCCGCGCGTGGCTGGTGGCGAAATTACTCCAGACGGCTTGATTGCCATTGGCCAGATTGCCAAGCAATACGGGCTTTATACCAAGATCACAGGTGGTCAGCGCATCGACATGTTCGGCGCACAGGTTCATCAGCTACCCCTAATCTGGACTGCATTGATTGCTGCCGGATTTGAGTCCGGACATGCCTACGGCAAAGCGTTACGTACCGTAAAATCCTGTGTGGGCAGTACGTGGTGCCGTTACGGCGTTAATGACTCCGTAAAACTGGCCATCGATCTAGAAAACCGATACAAGGGTCTGCGCTCTCCCCATAAACTCAAAATGGGTGTTTCTGGTTGTACCCGTGAATGCGCTGAAGCCCAAGGCAAAGATGTCGGCGTGATTGCTACAGAGAAAGGCTGGAATCTCTATGTATGTGGCAACGGAGGCATGAAGCCGCGACATGCAGAGTTGCTGGCTTCAGATCTGTCCACGGACATGTTGATCCGCTACATCGACAGATTCTTTATGTTTTATATACGAACCGCCGATCGTTTACAGCGCACAAGCGTATGGCGAGATAACCTGGAAGGTGGTCTTGATTATCTCAAGGATGTGGTGGTGCATGATCGTCTGGGAATTGGCAACGAACTTGAACTCGAAATGGCTCATATTATTGCTGCCTATGAAGATGAGTGGAAGAACGCCGTCACACAACCCAATATACGCCAACGCTTTCGTACGTTTATGAACAGCGACCTTCATGATGACAGTATTCGGTATGTTATCGAACGCGGACAGATTCGCCCTGCTCAAGCAGCGATAAATCCAGCTCCAAAACAGCAGGATGAACGCATTCCTGTCGAGCAACTGTCATAGCTACTCGGAGTTTTCAACATGAATGAGCCGCAGAATGAATGGATTGATATTTGTCAGCTATCGGATATTGTTCCCGATACAGGAGTTTGTGCCTTGCTCGATGAAAATCGGCAGGTAGCGCTTTTTCGATTGAGCCATCAGGATCGTGTATATGCCATCGGCAATCATGATCCCGCCAGCGGAGCCAATGTACTATCGCGTGGAATCATAGGTGATCTTCAAGGCGAGCGAGTTGTGGCATCACCTATCTATAAACATCATTACAGCCTATCCACTGGGCGATGTCTGGAGAACCCGGATTTGATGGTACCGGCCTATCAGGTACAGGTTAGCGATGGCCGAGTATTGGTTGAAAAAACAGCCAAGAAATCACTGATGGCCACGCCAAAATTGCGTACTGAAAAGCCACGGCTTGTCTTGGTCGGTAATGGGCTAGCCGGCATGCGTATGCTTGAAGACCTGCTGGAGATGGCTCCCGATCTGTATGACATTGAAGTCTTTGGCGCCGAGCCCCATGGGAACTATAACCGTATATTACTCTCACCTGTCTTATCAGGCGACAAATCACTGCACGACATCATCCTGCATGACGCTGCCTGGTACCAGGAGCGTCATATCCGCTTTCATGCTGGCGATTCCATCGTGCGTATCGATCGACATCGCCATCAGGTGGTTGCTGCATCTGGCTATACCACAACCTACAATCGATTGGTTCTGGCTACCGGCTCTGAACCCATCATGATACCGCTGGAAGGCATCAATTTAGAAGGTGTAACCGCCTTTCGCAATCTTGGTGATATGAACACCATGCTTACTGCCGCAAAACAATACACCAACGCTGTCGTTATTGGTGGAGGTTTGCTGGGTTTGGAGGCCGCTCATGGATTGAGTCGGCAGGGCATGAAGGTGACCGTCATTCACCTGATGGATCGCCTGATGGATCGTCAACTGGATCAGGAAGCAGCCAATATGTTGAGATCTGCCCTGGAACAACGAGGCATCACCATCAGATTACATGCTGAAACCGAGAAAATTCTTGGTAACAGCCGGGTGACCTCTGTGCGCCTCAAAGATGGCTGTGAAATTCCAGCAGATCTGGTGGTGATGGCCACCGGTATACGTCCCAATATTGCACTAGCTCAATCCGCAGGATTGCACTGCGAACGAGGCTTGGTCGTGAATGATATCATGCAAACTTTTGACCCCCGTATTTTTGCCGTGGGCGAATGTGTGCAACACCGGGGAGTTACCTATGGTCTGGTTGAACCTTTATGGGGACATGCCTTTGTCTGTGCATCACAGTTAGCAGAACGTGGCAGTATCCGTTATCAGGGGGCGCATATGGCCACCCAACTCAAGGTGAGTGGCATAGATGTATTTTCTGCTGGCGATCTGAAATCCAGCCAGGATACGGATGATCTGATTGTACGTGATACCAAACGCGGCATTTATAAACGTTTGATCCTTAATAATAATCGTATTCAAGGCGCTGTGCTTTACGGCGACACCCGTGATGGTTCATGGTACAGCGAATTGATACAGGACAAGACCGATATCAGCGCCTATCGCAACCGATTATTGTTTGGCCAGGATTTTTCATTAAAAAGAGCCAGTTAAATGAGTGCCTCTCATTGCGATATCCCCTTGCCTGAAGTGCAATCGACCTGCCCTTATTGCGGGGTGGGCTGCGGGGTTAGTGTACAGCCGGTTCAAAGTCACCGAAAGAATTCATGGCAGGTTCGAGGTAGTGATCATCACCCAGCCAATCTGGGGCGTTTATGTGTCAAGGGCAGCGCTCTTGGGGAGACTCTGGGCACAAAGAATCGATTGCTGTTTCCGGAGACTCAAACACAGAACCAACGCGAACGGCTAGGTTGGGATCAAGCCCTGAATACCATTGCCGATAACTTTCGCACGACCATAGCCAAGTACGGACCTGATAGCGTTGCATTTTATGTCTCTGGTCAACTCCTGACCGAGGATTACTATATCGTTAATAAGTTGGTCAAGGGCTTCATCGGAACCGCCAATATAGATACTAACTCCAGACTCTGTATGTCTTCAGCTGTTGCTGCCCATCTTCGCGCCTTTGGCGAGGATATCGTCCCGGGTTGTTATGAGGATCTCGAATTGGCTGAGATGGTAGTGCTGGTAGGCTCCAATATGGCCTGGTGTCACCCTGTGCTGTATCGCCGCCTGGCTGAAGCCAAAGAAAAAAACCCGGGGTTATATATCGTTGTCATTGATCCGCGGCGGACCAGTAGCTGTGATCTTGCAGATCTGCATTTGCAATTGTTGGGTGGCCAGGATGTCGCCTTATTCAATGGACTACTGCATTGGCTGCATAGCCATGGCTATCAAAACAATCCCTTCGTTGAACACTGTACCGATGGCCTGGAAGCA
>JAJZHP010000108.1 GCA_021804355.1 Pseudomonadota bacterium
GAAAGGATACAGCTGTTCTATGCGCACGATGACTACGTCCTGGTTTTTATGCTCACGCCGCTTTTCCAGAAGATCGTAGTAAACCTTGCCACCACAAAGCACCACCCGCCTTATCTTAAGCGGATCAAGATCGTCCAGTTCATCCAGCACTGTTTTGAATGAACCTTGCGCCAGCTCATCCAACTGCGAAACAGCGAGACGATGGCGCAACAGACTCTTAGGCGACATGATCACCAAGGGTTTACGCAACGGTCGTACCGTCTGCCTACGCAACAAATGAAAAATCTGCGCAGGCGTTGTGGGTGTACACACCTGCATATTCTGTTCAGCACATAACTGGAGATAGCGCTCCAAACGTGCCGATGAATGCTCTGGTCCCTGTCCTTCAAAACCATGCGGCAATAGCAGGGTCAGTCCGCACAAACGTTCCCACTTGGTTTCCCCCGAGGAAATGAACTGATCAATGACCACCTGGGCACCATTGGCAAAGTCTCCAAACTGAGCTTCCCAAACGATTAAGGCTTTAGGTGTTGTCGTTGCATAACCGTATTCAAACCCGAGTACCGCTTCTTCCGAAAGCAAAGAATCATAGATTTCAAAAGCCGGTTGCTTGTCATGCACATGTTGCAGGGGGACATAAGTATCCCCTTCGCGCTGATTATGCAAGACAGCATGACGATGCGAGAATGTACCGCGACCGACATCTTGTCCGGTAATACGTACCGTAAACCCCTGATCGATCAAGGTTGCGTAAGCCAGGACTTCAGCGGCACCCCAATTAAGCTCCATCGAACCGCTGAACATCTTGCTGCGGTCTTCTAAAACCTTTTGAACCTGTTTCTGCAGGACAAAACCCTGGGGTAAGACTTCCAGCTTTTTCCCCAGTAACTGCAAGGTTTTGATATCAACCTTGGTATCCCACGCATCAACCACACTGTGACCCAGGTAAGGAGTCCAATCGACAAAGAGACTCTTGTTAGGTTCACGTACCAATGACTTAACCACATGCTCGCCTGCTTCCAGGGCGCGACGGTATTCATCGACCATACCATCAGCATCCACCTGAGAAAGCACACCCAATTTGACCATGCGTTCTGCAAAAATCTGGCGCGTCGTGGGTAAGCGATTGATCACTTGATACATCAGAGGCTGTGTGCCCGTGGGTTCATCCGCTTCGTTATGGCCGCGGCGCCGATAACAAAACATATCAACGACCACGTCCTTATGGAATTCCATACGGAAATCAAGAGCCAGCTGGGTTACAAAGACGACAGCTTCAGGATCATCACCATTCACATGAAAAATGGGCGCCTGCACCATTTTCGCAATATCCGTACAGTATTCTGTAGAGCGGGCGTCTTCTCTTTCGTGGGTCGTAAACCCCACCTGATTGTTGATAATGATGTGTACGGTCCCGCCCGTACCGTAGCCACGGGTCTGTGACATCTGAAAGGTTTCCATCACCACACCCTGACCGGCAAAAGCAGCATCGCCATGTACCAGCAAGGGCAATACGCGGTATCCCTGCGCATCACCGCGGCGATCCTGACGTGCACGAACCGATCCTTCAACCACCGGTGAGACAATTTCCAGATGGGAAGGATTAAATGCCATGGCCAGATGCACTTCTCCACCGGCGGTCATGACATTGGACGAATAACCCTGATGGTACTTAACATCCCCTGAACCGGTACGTACAACCACCTTGCCTTCAAACTCTTCAAAAAGATCGCGCGGATTTTTTCCTAAGGTATTGACCAGGACATTCAAACGCCCGCGATGAGCCATGCCGATGACAATTTCCTGGGTGCCCATAGAACCCGCACGCTGGATAATTTCATCAACCAGGGGAATAAGACTCTCGCCCCCTTCCAAACCGAAGCGTTTAGCTCCAGAAAAACGGGAACCCAAGTATTTTTCCAGACCTTCAGCGGCTGTTAGCCGCTCAAGGAGATGCATTCTAGCTTCACGTGAATAATTGGGATTACCGCGCACTGATTCTAGTCGTTGCTGAATCCAGCGCTTTTCTGCCGTATCTACAATATGCATGTATTCCGCACCTACTGAACCACAGTAGATGGCTTCCATGGCAGCGACCATCTCCCGCAAAGGTGCTTCATTTTTACCTATGCAGAGATTACCCGTCTGAAAAACAGTGTCTAAGTCAGCGGGGGACAACCCATGATGCGGCAACTCCAGATCAGGAACCGCTTGACGTTGCATCAGTCCCAGGGGATCCAGGTTGGCACGCTGATGGCCGCGATTTCGATAACCAGCAATCAGTTGCATCACAGCAACCTGTCGTCGCTCATGTTCCGTGCTGACAGACGACGTCGGGACTGGCTCAGAGCGCGTAGCATTACGAGCCAAATGGATAAACTGTTCCTTCACAACAGCATGAGGGGTATCCTGGCTGACACCATTAACGCGGGGTAAGCGTTCAAAATACCCACGCCAATCTTCGGGAACTTCTCCGGGTGCTACCAAATAATGCTCATAAAGCTCTTCCACCCAGCTAGCGTTCTCAGCCGACAGCTGCGAGGTGTCCAACAAACTTTGCATCTGGCTCTTTTGCATGAATATCATCCCAGCCAGACACCTCGCCTTATGTCACGATCATGACAACGACAACGCGCTGGCCCATTTGCCACACACCGCCGGGGTTGGGTAAACCTCAGCGACCTATACCGAGCAGAGAACTTAACTCTGCCAGTCTTTTCGAAGACTCAGGATCAGCCTACGAACAATGACTATGGAACAACCATAGCCCAAGGGAATCAGCTTACACGCAAGCAGCTTAAATTTTAGGACTTAAAGTTTTTTTACTTAGGTTCCTTGCGCCAACAACATGTCGCGAATATGCCCAATAGCTCGCGTAGGGTTTAGTCCTTTCGGGCAAACACTGACACAATTCATGATACCGCGACAACGAAACAGGGAGAACGGATCATCCAGCTGTTCCAAACGTTCAGCCGTCTTTGCATCACGGGTATCTGCCAGAAAACGATAAGCCTGCAACAAGGCCGACGGACCCAAAAACTTTTCGGGGTTCCACCAGAACGAGGGGCAACTGGTGGAACAGCATGCACACAGGATGCATTCATACAAACCATCGAGCTTTTCCCGATCTTCCGGTGATTGCAAACGCTCCGTAGGAGGTGGCGGCGCATCATTGAGCAGATAAGGCTGAACTTTCTCATACTGCTGATAAAACATATTCATGTCCACAACCAGGTCACGAATGACCGGCAAGCCTGGCAAGGGGCGGATCACAATTTTCTTCGGCAAATCATTCATGTTCATCAGGCATGCCAGGCCATTTTTGCCATTGATATTCATACCATCCGAACCACAGATCCCTTCACGACAGGAACGTCGGAAACTCAAGGTCTCATCAACCTTTTTCAGAGTAATCAACGCATCCAGCAACATACGATCATGGCCGGACAAGGTCAGCTCGTAGCGCTGCATATAAGGCGCAGCATCGGTATCCGGGTTATAACGGTAAATCTCAAATATACGCACATCAGTCATGACTGTTCTCTCTGCTCCCGTGGACAAGGACCTAGAAGGTTCTTTTCTTCGGTGGAATGCTCTCAACCGTCATGGGTGTGAGCTGAACCGGCTTGTAATCCAGACGATTACCATCCTTGAACCACAAGGTATGTTTCATCCAGTGATCATCATCACGTTCAGGATGATCATCATGGGCATGAGCCCCACGGCTTTCTTTACGAGCTGCCGCAGAAATCATGGTAGCCTTCGCCACTTCAATCAGATTTTCGACTTCCAAGGCTTCAATACGACCGGTATTAAATACTTTGGATTTATCCCGCAGGTGCACATGATCAAGACGTTTCTCTAATTCGAGTACCTGATTAACACCTTCATCCATCAAAGCCTGCGTACGGAATACACCAGCATGGGTTTGCATGGTTCGCCGCAGATCATTGGCAATATCCTGCGCATATTCACCACCTTGGCTCTGATCCAAACGGCTCAAGCGTGATGACGTCAAATCCACGGCATCTTTCGGCAATACCTGATGACTGCTGGGTTCCTTACGTACGGTCTCGACAATATGTTCGCCCGCAGCCTTGCCAAAGACGATAAGATCCAGCAAGGAATTGGTGCCCAGGCGATTAGCGCCATGCACACTGACACAGGAACATTCACCAATGGCATAAAATCCTTTTACCACCGAGGCTGGTCCCGACTGACCCGGCACGACTACCTGACCAAAACGATTGGTCGGGATGCCTCCCATCTGATAATGAATGGTTGGCACTACAGGTATGGGTTCACGCGTGCAGTCCACATTGGCAAATTTCTTACCAATTTCATAAACCGAGGGCAAACGTTTCATGATGGTCTCAACCCCTAAATGGGTTAAATCCAGCACAACATAGTCACCATGAGGCCCACACCCCCTGCCTTCCTTAATTTCCTGGTCCATGGAGCGCGACACGAAATCACGCGGCGCCAGATCTTTCAGGTTGGGGGCATAACGCTCCATAAAGCGCTCGCCGGCCTTATTACGCAAGATAGCGCCTTCACCACGGCAACCTTCCGTCAACAGCACGCCTGCTCCGGCAACGCCGGTTGGGTGAAATTGCCAGAACTCCATATCCTGCAACGGAATACCTGCACGTGAAGCCATGCCTAAGCCGTCACCGGTATTAATGTAAGCATTGGTAGAAGCTGCATAGATTCTGCCAGCCCCCCCCGTAGCAAACAGGGTGCATTTCGCCTGAAAGACAGCCATTTCACCGGTTTCAAGATCCAGACCAACAACACCCAGCACATCACCCGCCTGGTTGCGAATCAGGTCAAGTGCAATCCATTCAACAAAGAACTGAGTTTTAAGACGCAAATTATTTTGATAAAGGGTATGTAGCAAGGCGTGACCGGTACGGTCAGCGGCTGCACAGGCTCGCTGCACCGGAGCTTCACCGTAATTACTGGTATGTCCACCAAAGGGACGCTGATAAATGGTGCCATCTGGATTGCGATCAAACGGCATCCCCATGTGCTCAAGCTCATACACCACTTTGGGGGCTTCCCGGCACATAAACTCAATGGCGTCCTGATCGCCCAGCCAGTCAGAGCCCTTGATCGTGTCATAGAAATGATAATGCCAGTTATCATCGTTCATATTACCCAGGGATGCTCCTATGCCCCCCTGCGCTGCTACCGTATGTGAACGGGTTGGAAAAACCTTGGTCAACACAGCAACGGAAAGCCCAGCCTGAGCCAGTTGCAAGGAAGCGCGCATACCTGCACCGCCTCCACCAACAATAACTGCGTCGTAGGTATGAATGCGTAAATTAGCCATGAATGATCAACCCCAGAGGATCTGGATGCCCCAGACCAGATATACAAAGATCACCAGCACGAATGCAAATTCCAGAACCATGCGTACGCCCACGGCACGTGGCCCCATATGTCGCGTCGTCACATAATCGGTAAGCACAGTCCACATGCCTACCCAGGCATGACTAGCCAAGGCGAGCAAGGACAATAAGCTAAATACCTTCATAGCAGGATGCATCATCAAGCCATGCCAGCAGGCATATGTGGGATGACCGGCCCATATGACCAACATAACCACGAAATAGACGGCCAATATCACCGCACTGACACGCTGTATTAACCAGTCGGACAAGCCTGAACGGCTGAAGCTGGTAGCATTGTTTCTCATAGCACCACCCACACAAAACTAAGTCCAATGCCGATCAGAGCCAGCACCAGGGCCAGCAGGGACAAGGTCTGCGCCGCCTTCAGGGTTTCACCCACCCCCAAATCGGCCAGCAGATGCTTGCAGCCCACCATAAAGTGATAAATCAAGCCCGCCAAGGCCAGAAACACCCCCAGGCGTAAGCATGTAAGTTGTTGCCACCCTTGCACAAGCGCACTAAAAGAAGCTGACGATGCCAGCGAAGCTTGCAACACATACAATAAGAAAGGGATCAGCATAAAAATGACGACACCGGAAATCCGGTGCAAAATGGACACGATGGCTACCGGATTTTTTAAATTTACGGTAATTACCTGTCCTAGATCTAGGTTGACGGGTCTTTTGCTCTTCACGACCGATTTCCTGTATAGGCCCTTGCAACCAAGGGCAATCCGCGGGACATAACAGCGAAGACCACCCCATGAAATGAAATTAATCTTATCAGTCCGGTGGCCGCGCTCAGTATAAAGGGGCTAGATTCGGATTACAAACCGGCAACATGCTTAGTTTGTTAAAACTTAGCTAGGAATTTCCTTGATCGAGAGGCTAACGCCATTACACAATTGATCCAGATCAAACAATTGCACCGCAAATGATTAATTAATGAACAAACGTAATTTCCATCGATAATTATGCAGGCAAAGACTTGGCGCATCGCACCGAGCCAACCTATAATCTTCAATCTGCAAGGTTGTCTCAAGTTTCAGCATGCCTTAACTAAATTCATGCTTGAATGGATAATGTTCCAATACAGAAGCTAAAGGTCACAACCGTACAGGTTTGCATGCGTTCAGGCATGGCAAACACCCAATTTGATCGAGGAGAGTTCCATGTCCGGCAAACAAGCCAAGCTTAGCATTGACCAGCAGACTATCGATTTGCCGGTATATTCCGGGACCCTGGGGCCAGACGTAATCGACGTCAAAGATGTGCTTGCCAAGGGGTATTTCACCTTTGACCCCGGATTTATGGCGACAGCGTCCTGTGAGTCCAAGATCACTTATATTGACGGTGACCAAGGCATTTTGTTGCACCGTGGCTACCCGATTGAACAGCTGGCCACCCAATCCACCTACGAAGAAGTCTGTTATTTGCTGCTCAACGGTGAACTGCCCTCGCCTGTGCAAATGCAGGATTTCCGTGACCGCATCAAGAGCCACACCATGGTGCATGAGCAACTGCAGTTTTTCTATCGCGGCTTCCGCCGTGACGCTCACCCTATGGCTGTCATGTGTGGCGTCGTAGGAGCACTTTCTGCCTTCTATCATGACTCACTGGATATACGTAACCCAGAACACCGCCAGGTTTCAGCCATACGTCTGATTGCCAAGATGCCTACCATTGCCGCCATGTGCTACAAGTACTCGGAAGGCCAGCCTTTCATGTACCCACGCAATGACCTGGACTACAGTGCCAATTTCCTGCGTATGATGTTCGGCAACCCTTGCGAAGATTATGAAGTCAACCCCGTTTTGGCTCGCGCCATGGATCGAATTTTTATCCTTCACGCTGACCATGAACAGAATGCTTCAACCTCCACCGTCCGCATGGCCGGATCCACCGAAGCCAATCCATTTGCCTGTATCGCTGCAGGCATTGCTGCCCTGTGGGGCCCGTCACATGGCGGCGCTAATGAAGCCGTCTTGCGTATGCTGGGAGAAATTGGCAGCGTCGACAAAGTGGATGATTTTGTACGCCGCGTCAAAGACAAAAATGATGGCACCAAACTCATGGGATTCGGCCATCGTGTGTATAAAAACTTTGACCCTCGCGCCAAGGTCATGAAGCAGACGTGTGATGAAGTGCTTAACGCTTTAGGCATTCAGGATCCACAGCTGGAACTGGCGATGAAGCTGGAAGATATTGCGCTCAAGGATGATTATTTTGTGTCCCGCAAGCTCTATCCCAATGTTGATTTTTATTCCGGCATCATACTTAAGGCCATAGGCATTCCCATGAGTCTGTTCACGGTGATATTTGCACTGGGACGCACACCCGGATGGATAGCTCACTGGCAGGAAATGATTTCCAATCCTTACAAGATTGCCCGCCCTCGTCAGCTCTACACCGGTTCGCTACAGCGTAACTATGTGCCAGCTAACCAGCGTTGATTGATAAGCCAGGGGGGGGAGCGCCAAAGCCTCTCCCCTCTGTTTTCGAGATCACACCATGGACTCCATAGCGTTCCTCGGACTAGGCACCATGGGTGGCCCCATGGCGGGTCATCTTGTCAAAGCAGGCTTCCGTCTGACCGCTTATAACCGCAGTGCAGAGCGTGCTCAAGCATGGCAATCACTTCATGCTGCTCCCTTGGCGACGACGCCCGCTGAAGCGGCGACTCAGGCAGCCTGGTTAATCACCTGCGTAGGTCGTGACGCTGACCTCGAAGAGGTACTTTTAGGTTCACAAGGGGCTGTGCATGGCCTGCAACCTGGTAGTACGGTTATCGATCACAGTACGGTTTCCGCTGACTTAGCTGAACGCTTAGCTGCGACACTTGCGGACAGGGGCATCCACTTTCTCGATGCTCCGGTCTCAGGAGGACAAGTGGGGGCTGAACGTGGCCAG
>JAJZHP010000020.1 GCA_021804355.1 Pseudomonadota bacterium
CCGTAACATACAATGAACCTGAATCAGCCACCCCCGCATCAGGATTGGGAATGGCCGTGCTGGGGGCTATGGTCAGGGTGGTTGAAGCAGAAATCAACTTCAGTGCCTGACGACCTGCGGTCAGAGCATCCAGCATATCCTGAGATTCTTGAGCGGCATTGATGTAAGGATGATAAGGCGTCAGTGCATCGGTATTGTAGCCCGCATAGTTGGGGGCTACCACGACATAGCCTTGTGCCGCGAAATCGGCGGCCAACATGGAAGCCTCACCCGTGCCATCATTGACACCTGCAGCAACAGTCGTCGGCGTCGTCGGATGAGTCATCAGATCATAGAAGTTCTGTGCCATGTCGTAATTTTTGGATATCGCCGTGCCATGAGCATATTCCACGATCGGACGCCCACCACCGCACTGCGCTTTCAAAGCTGCTGATGCACCGGCCGGAGCACTGGGAACCATCAACACTGCTGACGGCTGGGCCGTATTATTCGGACCTGAAAGACTGGGGAAATGCGTGGTGTATTCAAAACGATACACCGCTACATCACATAAAGTGGCACTGCTTCCCGTACCCTGAAGGGTCGCCAGAGTCGTTGCATTGAGGCCTTGTTGCGTTAGCCCGGCCAATTCAAGTTGGGCCAGAGCAGCACCTGGTAACGGACCGGGCGTCATCAAACAATAACTGCTTTGTGCCGCACAATCGACAGCAGGCGTGGGTTGCGCAGCATTGTAAGCCGAACCCGGCTCATTGGCTGCCGCATAAGCATTAGCATTCTTGGCCAAGGTAGCACTCGACCCCGGCAGCACTGTGCCCGATGCAGGTGTCTGCGAGTTATTGCTGCTGCCGCAACCTGCAAGCAATACAGCAAGCGTGGTTCCACCTAATATCTTTCCGTAATAACGCATTGCTTGCCCTCCGCATCGCAATTTCTGGTTATTGGTTAAACCTACGTGAAGCAGTGTAGATGACAGGTTGTTGACATGCCATGCCTCAACGTAAAAATCTTCACTGTTTTGCAGTTGTATTTTTTATCAACATGACAAATGGAGTCCCCCAATTCAAGAAATTACCTCACTCGAGCACCCATCACTTTACACCACGTCTATACGTCTATACGCGCCAGGTTCACTTTCAAGCCCCTCTTCCATGGAGCCAACCCTAGGTCCTAGCGCCCATGCAGCTATTGTTCACAAAATCATGACAAACCTCTCATCGCATTACCTTGACACAGGCATACCAAGGTATCAGAATTAAAAACAGGCTTAGAGAACACTTGTTTTCCTTTGTTTTCAATGCGTTACAAGTGTGCTCAGAGTGAACAAGTATAAACTATTCAGGTTTTTGGATGACTTGAATTTCGGAGCAGACACCCTGTTGAGCTGGCCGTGAGGCCCGGGATGTTGGCCATAAAATGATAACAATGGACACGATCATGAAACCTTTGAGCATGCTTTTTGGACCTGCCTGCTGTTTGGTTGGATGTTCAGTTTTCGCCATGGAGCCCATGAACGAGAAGGATATGGGGGCTGTGGTGGCCCAGGACGGCATCGATATCAGCAGTAACTTTCAAACCAGCTCCATCGGCGTTCTTAATCTGGGCATCAATAACGGCCTCGACAGCAGCAGTACGACTCCTGCTCTGACGCAGTGGCAGGGACTGGCCGCACAAGGCAGCACTGAGGTTAAGATCAGCCTAGGCTCGAGTAGTTCAGGAGCCACCGCAGCGGCCCTATCACTCGCTGGCACCGTGACCTTTAATCCGGTCACGGTGTATACCTCCGCTTGGGACGGCACCCAGACCAGTCTGACGCAAAACACCATTAATACCGGAGCCAGCACAGAATTTACCTATAACCTGGGTCAGGTCAACCTCAATTTAAGTTATCTGATTTCACAAGGTTTTAGCGATCAGTCCAATGGCTATACCTTAAGCAGCGATGGCATCACTATCCAGAACAAGGGATGCAGCAGCGTATGTACACAGTTAAACAACCCCTCCTGGACACAAGGAAGCAGCAGCTTTGGCGCCACCAGCGTGGCTTACGAAGCCATGAGTCCAGTCAAGGTTTCGATCACCGCAGTCAGCGCCACCACGCTGGCCGCCTGGAAGGCTACGGACACCAACCTGGGGACAAGCCTGGGCTCCAACGCTGCAACCAGCGGCTTACTGATCTCCCTAGGAGCCATCAGTGGCAGTAAAGTGGTGACGGGTGCCACGGGAACAGGTACCACAGGCAATTACACACAAACACTCAGCATTCCGGCTACCAACCTACTGATTGCCAACACCTCCAACACACAGCAAGTCATGCAAGCCATGGCTCAATTATCTAATGCTCTGGGCGTTCCCTCCTTGTTAGGCCCAGGAAGCTTATTTAAATAACACCCTCAAGGTGGACAATTTTCCAGGGAAGAGATCAGAGTTCCACTAGCGGTTGTTGAGGATGGAGCCGATGTACCCGAAGTTGATGAGTTAACTGCCGCCAGTACAAGTCTAATTTGATAGAAATTCATCCAAACAGCTGGATTGCTAGGCCCATCAGGCAGAGGCAGATGGGTCGTGGTATCGATGGCATTGGCATACATCTGGTACTGATAGTTCGATGGATCTATCCGTAGCCTGACCAGAGTTTGTTGGATATCGGACTCACCTACTATAACCCCCTGCAAAGCTGTCGGGATAGCACTGATGACAGGCAATAAAAACACCGGTGACAGGTAGGTGGCGCCATTATAGGAAAACACATTGGCAATCACCCCCACCGGGTACTGCTGTACGCCCTTGGCATCTACCAAGGTTGCTGGATCTACGGATGCACAGCTTCGATTCAGATCGGTCACGATATTGCCATCAGGTAGAATGGTAATGCCTAACTGACCTACGATCTGCGTTGTGCTGTTAAAGGTCAGCAACAGGCTCAAGGGTAATACGACCTTGCTCGGCCAGATAGAGGGATCCAGGGTAGGCGCCACCAACGTGCTTCTTATCAGGGCATAACTTCCCGACATTCCCTGCTGCGGCAGATTAAATTGCCCCAGATCTGCTAAAGGCACCTGAACACTGGCACCATACGTAGACTGATAGTTATTAGCATTATCCATGATATGATCACGGTACAAGCGCCCCTGGGAAATACTGACCACGCCTTCACTCCCTGGTAACGTCAAGGTATCTCGCCACTGCCCTCCTCGCGAAAACACGCTAAAGGATGAGGGCGTCAAATCAGGTGAGAATACCGACAACTCAGCCCCTGAAAACAAACTGTTCGTGGTATTGGCACAACCTCCATTACAAGACAATAAATCAGTCACTGCAAAACCAAATACGCGGCCAGCACGGTCATACATAAGATATGGATCGACAAAAAGCTGCGCAGTACCATTACTTCCATAAAATCCAGCCGTACTCACAGATGAGGATGCGAAAGCCGAACCTGGAGAGGAATACAACCCTGCCCGCGTAGCATTCAAGGTGGCATCCAGATGAGCACTGGCTTGAGCCTGGGTCCCCAAGGGGCGCGCTAACGCAGTGACTAGGGGCTGCACTTTCGCATTAAAGCCAGCTTCATTCAGACTGAAATCAGAGGCGCTTAGTACCGTCGTAACACTGGAAGTAGCTGTCGATGATGATGCGGTTGATGTTGTTACTGGCATCAAGGTGGCCAACTGTTCCTGATCCGGCAGACTCGCCGTAATGACATTAGCCGGAGAAATCGTTGCAATAGCATTGGACAGTGGTTCAAACAGAAAGAGAAAACGGGTGATATTCAGGCTCGTATTCGAATAGGTTTCACTGCCATTGGCATCCTCTCCTGCCAACGTACGCGGCGTCACTACCAGATAACCTGGCGTCGTTAAACCCGTCGTATCGCTGGTTTGAGTTACAGCCACCGAACCGAGATCCACTTTGACCGTACCAGCATTATTGATCAGATAAAAATCTACCTGGCCACTATCATTGGGACAACTAAACCCGCCACCTGCATCGGTGACGGACTGTACCGTACCCGCGGCATCACTACAGGCATAATGCAAATTAGCCACAGCATCATCGATAAAGCGCCCAGCAATACACGTCACTCCTGACAAGGATGAGCAACTCGCCGTCACACTCGCATTGGTCAGGTTTTGTGAGTTGAGCTTGGATCCACCTCCACTCCCACACCCTGCAAGACTGATCAGCAGTAAACTAGCTAGTAGCCAGACTATGTATCTATTCATCACTCACCATGAACTGTGGCACTGACAACGTCGACGGCCATGTAAACACAAGAAACATAAATTCTGCCGTCGGCAGACTATTCAACTCACCTCTCCAACCCGGGTAAGCTATGCGAGACCCATGACGGTACTGGGTAAATACACCCTTCTGTTCGGCAAGGACATGACCTTGTACATCCATCATCACCACACGGGGATTAAAAATGCAGTGATCTGCAACTGTCGGTGCAAAGCCATAGAGCTTCCAGTGCCATGCCTGTTTATGCTTCGGATAACGCAAACCAACCACCACCCTACCACCTGACAAAGCGTGCAAATCATCAGGCACCAGATGAATACTGACACCAGGCTTAATCGTGGTATATGCACTAGCAGGCCAGTGTGCAAAACTTTCAAGCTCACGGTGCAAAATAGGTTGCTTATCTACACAAGCATCCAGACCACTATCATTTTGCCACGCATCCTGCGTGGGCAACATGGGTTGTTTCGTTTGAGTTTTGTGTGTACTGGTCAATACCGTTTCACCTGCAATACCCTGGCCTGCGGGAAGCACATAGAAATGCTGTTGCTGCTCCTGCTTGGCAGCCTGTTGCTTTTCATACTCCTCCAGAGGGATATAATCCGCCGTATTCAAGACGGTGGCGCGTTCGCTTGCCCGCTTTTTTGAAGTAACCGGGGGCGCAGGCGGCGAAGATTTTGCCTGGCTGTCAGGTACAGCCAGTATATGCCCATAAGCATCCATCATCAGATGCGTACCCACATGGGCCGGGGGTTTATGTGCAGGAGAAGAAGCGCAAGCTGCCAGCAATAACACCACCAGCATGCCGCATTGCCTGCCTCTGGATTGAACCATGATTACCATCGTGTACGATAGGCCATACCAACTAACGTGATCGCTGCCGAAGTTACACCATTCAAACCACCATAGGGATTATAAATAACATTATTAATCCCACTAGCATTGAAGTTGGTACTGGAATTGGCAGGAATGGTGTCATTGCTCAGCAAACGCATCAGCGTTAAATCCAGAGATGAATCTTTATCCAGCACATAGCCTAAGCCTATGCCATACATATGGGCAGAATTGATAGGCACTAATGAGCTGCGCTTATCCAGGGGAATCGCCGATCCACGCTGCTCAAATCCCAACCGAAGCACCAAGCGACTATTCAGGGAAGTTTCCGTTCCAATACCCCAAGACCAGGGACTTTGATAGCCCAAAGGCATATTGATAGAACTTAAAGTAGCATTAGGTGAGAGTAACCGCGCAATCTGCAACACCTTGGGGGTGCGGTCAAACTGCAACGGGAAGCTGGTCCATTGAGCGTAATCATCCCAACTCACGTCAAAGTTAACCTTAAAAGGCGACCATGGGCGGTAGGATATACCTGTCTGGAAATGCTGTGGATAGGTCAGATTCATCGAAACCAAACCTGTTTCCTTGGCAGGAACCGAAGTGGGCAACCCCAGAATGGATAGCAAAATAGCTCCAGTGGCTGAACCGCCTACCGCATTAAACACATCCTGGGTACCCTGACCATAATCGATTTCATATTTCCCAATCAGTTGCATGCGCGCTTCTGAGCGATAAACAGCACCCCATGAAAAACGATCCGTAGGCTTCCACAGCACACCCAGATTATAAGTCGGCGACATCGTATCCTGCATGCTCATCTTCAGCGATGCCAAGTTCGAAAAGGGGCCCACGCCTTGCTGCGCATTGCAGAAACCAAACAAGAATAAATCGGTCACAATGTTGCCATTGTTCTTAAATGGTGGACATACCGAATCATTGATCATGCGCATCAAACCCAGCAGTTCGTTAGGAGAACGGAACTGCGTGTCCAGCGACATCGCCTGATAAGACACGTTGAACGAGGCACCCACTGACCAGGCATCATTGATCCTCAGACCGACGGAGGGAGAAAACAGGGTAAAACGTTCCAAGGACACTTGCTGCCCCAAAAAATCACCCGGGTCGGTAGGACTGCGGTAAAAACCCGCCGCCATGGGGGCAAACATCGCATTAGCAAAGGTTAATTTAGAACCCGGGGCTTGCACAGAAATACCCAGCAAAGGCGCAATAGCCGGCCCAGGTGGCAAGTTGACAGTTTTATCCAGTACCGGAATATATAGAGCTACACCATTGACCTTGCTCGTACTGGTGATAAAATTTTTGCAATATGAGATGTTACCATTCGGTTCCTGACAAACCACGGGGTCATCCGAATAACCAAAAACGTTATACCCGGGAGGAGCGCTAAACTGCGATTGAACAGAGAACATAGCACCCAAAAACTGGTAATCTATCTGCCTGCCTTCCAGCAACGCCAAGCCTGCTGGATTATAGTTAATAGCGCTGATTCCTGGAGGATCTGCCGTCACAGCATTTCCCATGGCATCAGCTCGCACATCCACGGTCAAATCGGTTGCCAACGCACCCGCCTGGGCCGTTGAAGCCACGAACACCCCCAAAACGATGCCTAGGCAAAATAAACGCCACCGGTATACCCACTGCCTCATCCCTAGCATGATCAACGTACCTTGTTCAATGCGTTTTCATCATGCCCGAGATATCCATGGGCACCGTCACCGTCAAATCAATATTGGGTGTATCCTGGGTTAAACCGTAGGCAAACCCAATGTTAATAATTTGCGTCGGTGTCGTTCGAAAGCCCACCGAAAAGTTAATGGATGCCGCTACCATATCAGGCGTACGAACGGTCGTGCCCCCGGCAAAATCATACGTAGTCGCTAACGAATATCCCATCTGATACGACGCTGTTATCGAGATATCGTAATTGAGTGAATATCCCAAACCAGCCGTTCCTGAAAAAGTTGCACCAGGCTGAAATGCCGTCAGTATCTGACCTGCACGGTTTTGATTGAGACCGGTCACATTAAGTCCCAGCGTATCGGATAAGGAGCCAAACACCACCACCGGATCCAGCACCTTACTAAAACTTGCTCCTCCCGTTAATGAATAATAACCTTTACCTGTCGATAAATCAGTATTCAAATTGATGTTATAGGGGCTGACACCGCTAGCCGTAGAAAATACTCCAAACAGGGTGGTCGACATGGTGCCACGCTCTTCAGGAACCGGCTGCCAACGTGCTGAAAAAGAAGCATCTCCCAAGGCCATGGTCGTCAGATTATTGGTTGAATCATATTTGGCCACCATGGGCAATAGTGTATTAAACGTCAGGTTATCCCATACCCCATAATCCAAAGACAAGGAGTTGGTTATTGTATTTTGCGCATCTTCCTCAATTCTGAAGCGCGAAATTGCCGAAGAATTAGGTGTCAGGGCAATGTCGATAGCCGCATTATAATAATAGGTGTAATCAAACGTATAATACAGCGTAGCTCCACCCTTACGCAGTAAGGAATACGTGGGCTGGCTAGCATCAAATACCTGGGCCAAATTCTTCTCAGAGGAGGCATCACTGGCCTGCTGCTTTAATGCTGCTTCAGCTTTTGCTTTACCTTTGCCTGGCGCAGGGCTCGTCGTCGATGTGCTATCTGATGCGGGCGCAGACGATGAACTACTATTATCCGTAGTTGCTGTCGGCGGCGTTGCCGTCGCCGGTGTTGCCACTGCAGGAGCCGTTGTACCAGGCGATGATGCTGTCGCGTCATCAGCCCATACGGTTTGAGCTGACAACCAAACCAATGCGCTTAAGGCCTTCCCCCAGTCCTTCATAGATCGTCTCATCCCAGACTATTATTCTTATCAAATCCCTGATCGGGACCACATGTTATATTAAAACACAACTAAACTCGCTGTCCTGTAAAAAACAGTAAACAAAACCATCAACGATCACGAAAATAAGTACGTGTTGGCACCAAGATTGGTGTCCCTGTCGTTGTTGGTCCGCCTAATACGTTGCCCGCCCCTACATCCAGCACCAAATGTGTTGACGCCGCTTTATCAGCATTATGTTCCATGGTTTCTACGGGGAATTCATTTTCATAAACTTGCTGCAAAGCAATCAGGTTGACCATGTCATCGGTAAAATAACGCAAATCCTGATCGCTGACTTGCAAATGATTCACCGTAGGAGTCGACGGGAATATAAGAAACATGACATTGCCATCCCAAACGTCTTTGAATCGTGCCTGAGGAAAACTGATATTACCCAAAGCAGGGTCAGCAATAAATACACGCTGATCCTGAACCTTCTTCACGACCACAAAATGCTTGAACCCTGAGTAATGAATGGGCACTAGCGCAGGCTGCGTTAATCCTCTTAAATCTTCAAAAGTGCCACGGAATCCACCACTTTTATAACCCAAAGCCGTGACCAGACGCTTCATATCCAAGAGAGAGAACCCGCGACGAGCGACAATGCGATTCGTCTCACCAAAGCGCAACAAACCTTGCATGATTTCTCGCTCACCAAAGTTGCGATCCAGATAACCATTCAGCAAGGTCGTCAAAGCAGCCGACCCACAGCTATAATCGAAGGCCTGGCGAACCACACCATTAAAATTGGTCACTGATAGCGGCTGCACAACGACAGGACGCTCATATTCAACATAGTGGCTATTAACACGTGAATCTATCGGCTCTGAGATAAAGACCGTCCCAGGCTGCACCTCATGTACATCAGCCACATGACCAACACCATAAAATACCAAAAAAACACCTAGTATGACCGCGAGCATCGTTTTTTTCTTCTTGTCACGGGGTGTCGTCATTCAACACCCCTGGGTCCATCCAAGTCAACGCAGAACTTCAAGTAAAAGGCCCCAAGTAGGGGCCTTTTTACAACACAACAACAAGCTGTTGCTTAAATCAACTCAGTGACCGCGAATCGTGACGGAGGTTCCCGCCAGATTTAAGCCCGAGATACTAACATTACCGATAGGCGCTGTAGCGGTACAACCACTCGCTATGCCGGCACAGGTCTCACCCAAGGTTACATTAGTCATTGCCACATTGACATTTTGCATGGCACTCGTACCAAACGCCACCACCAAGCCAGCCGTAGTAGCATCTACAGTGGTGTTATTAGCCGCTGTTGATGATTGACCAAAATCCAGTCCCGATACCGTCAAACCACCGATGCCGATACCCGGTGTCGATGTCGCTGTCTTGTTGGCTGCATCCACGACAACTACCTGATTGCTTAAAGTAGCACTACCTAAAGACAATGTGGTAGGAGCCGAATCACTCAGCACCATCATATGACCCTGAGGACTGGTATCACCCAACTGCATATTCAGATTCAGGCCAGACATGGTAATGCTCTGAGTTCCCTGCGTCATGACAAAGTTATTCTTGGAAGCTGAACCCACTACTGCTGGCGCGGATGTCAGATCAATGCCGTCAAAAGAAACCACCAAGGTTGGGATGGAAGTCTGAATCTGCATGACAGCCTGGCCACTCGCATTAGAACCTACGTCGATGTTGGTTATAATTGATGTACCGCTGCTGCTCAAACCCAGATTATGTATATTCAAACTACCAGCCGAACTTGCTGCGGAAGTTGCACCCAGACCATCCGTGTCAGTATAAGACATAATGGCACCAGTTACATTCAGTGTCGTAGCAATGGTCAAACCTGACTGACCGGTTGCATCCGCTAAACCTGCATCGTCCATGGCTTGCAAGGCGAAAGCACCTGTGGAAACTAAGGAAATCGCCGAATAAAGAGCAGCCTTCTTGAACAGTGACATCTTGGAGTTCTCCTCAAAGTACCCTGATCGTTTAGTTTTAGCCACTTCTCGGGCCTTTATTCGATAGGGTCATGTTAGTTATTATGACTTAACAGAACCAAAGTTAACATGCGTTTACACAGAGTACAAGTGATCTCCCTAATTCTCCACTGGCTTCCCGACAAACGGCAACACTTGTACTCTCTCCCTGCACACCTCATAAGCACTCAGGCGCCTCCTTGTGCTTAAGTCATAGCCTGTCGCATGAATGCTGTCAAACCCATGACGCCAAATTACCATCATACTTCCCTGTAAAACGACGAACGGCATGACTCACTTGTCCTTGGCAGGTCAGCTTTTCATGACCGAGCACACCATAAAAATAGCTTATTTAACCTATGGAGCTACCCGTAAGACGCTGACTCGTATTTGAGACATGAGTACATCACGCGCTTACTGGGCCACGTGACTCCGCCATAACTGATGTAAGGTATTTTGCCAGTTTCTGGCAAAGCGTTCAGCATCACATAAGGGCGATGCCAATAGCTTATCCCGCAGCGTTGCCCGAATGACAGCAAGCTCACTGCTTTTTGTCGCTAGCATGGCCGCTCTATCGATATAATCTTCATCATCGCGAGCGATCCAATCATGCAGCCCTACGTTTTTAAGCAGGTTTTCTCCTGACCTTGATAATAAATCATGCCCAGCCCGGGTTAACACCGGGACTCCCATCCACAGGCTCTCCATACTGACCGTCCCTCCCGTATAGGGAAACGGATCCAACGTCATATCGACACGATGGTAAGCTCGCAAATAGGTATTTCGATCGGAGGGCCCCTCTAAATCCACACGCGTTATATCAACCCCTAGCTCTCTGAGGTAATTGCGAAACTCTGTTTGAGCCTCATCCATTGCCAACTGGGAAGCCTTAAAGAAAATTCGTGCCGCTGGCATACGTTCCAGTATGCAAGACCAGACTTTTACAACCCGTTCATTGATTTTGCTCAGGTTATTAAAACACCCGAAGCGGAATGGCTGCCCTGATGCCGAGGGCAATGGGCTGACGTCAACAACTGACTGGGGTGGTGTAAAACATCGATATGTATCAGGCAACCATACACATTGTTCGCTAAATTGCACCGCTTCAACGCGAGGAACTACATGTTCATCGACAAGAATATAATCCAGCCCGGGTAATCCTGTGGTTGCAAAGTAGCCCAACCAAGCCATTTGTAATGGCGCCGGACGACAAGTCAGCAAGGGTAGCCTGTTATGCGCCGTATGCCCTGCCAGATCGATAAGAATATGTATGCTGTCCTGGTAGATACGCTCGACCGCCTGCGCATCACTCATGCCATGCAGACTCACCCATGAGGAGAACATCGGTTTTAACCGGCGTGACACCTCGTCATCTTTAGGAAAGGTATCATAGGCAATCAATTCTATGGAGGTGGGATCCACATGGCTCAAGGTACTTTCAAGAAAATAGGCAACCGGGTGCTGACAGAAATCACCTGAAAGCAAACCCACCCGCAATGGATTCGCCGTCGCAGACGCCTTCCATGAGCTAAAACTGGGGGCACCACGATGGCGCGCCATGGCCGCCAGCAACTCTCCACCATAACGAGCTTCCTGCAGCTTTTCTGCGGGACTAAGGTCATCGCGGTAATTGAGCGAGAAGAGCAAATTACTCACGGCTACCGAATCATCTGCATTTAATTGCAGCGACTTGCGAAAACAAGACTCCGCTTCCTGTAAACGCCCCTGATCCATATGAACCAGCCCCAAATTACGATGTGCCGTGGCATCCATGGGGTTTAAACGTATAGCTTGCAGAAGATGATGTAGCGCAGATGGCATACGATGCAGCTGCATCAGCACCACACCTAAATTAACATGAGCCATCGCCTGATCAGGCACCAAAGCTAAGCAACGACGGTAGCAGTCCTCTGCTTTATCTAACTGTTCTTTTACCTGCAAAATGGTACCCAAGTTTAGATAGGCCTCATAAAGACGGTCATCACGCCGCAAAGCATCCCCATAATGGCGTTCTGCCAATTCCAGCTTGCCTTGCGCATGTTCTGCCATTGCCAAGGCATGCCATAGCGCCGCTGGACACTGTGAAGTAAGGCGTTGTGCTTGCCATAACCTCTCCTCGGCCAGAGCATAATGGCCTAGCTTTAAAGCAATACCCCCCATGACCAACCATGCATCTGGCTGTTTAGGTTGTAACCTGAGCACCTGCTGGCATGCTGCTTCAGCCTCTCGCCACTGCCCTGCATTAAAGTGCCGCATCGCTGATTCCAGCATCTGTTGCATGCCAGGTCGAGGGGAAGATGGCATAGACGGCTGGCGGTTAATACAACACTGTTTAAATTTGCGCCCACTGCCGCAGGGACACGGGTCATTTCTGGCAATCCCCATGCTAATCACCCAGGCTGTTCGTATTGATATTATTTATGATGCCTTGCTTGGCAAACCTGCGCCACATCTCCCACAGGACATACTCCCATTGTTGGGCAAAACGAGCACCATCACATAAAGGGGACTGCAAAAGTCGAGGGCGCAAATGCTGCCGGATTTTAGCTAATTCAGTGATACGACCGGACCAGTCTACGGCTCGCCGAAGATAGTCCTGCTCATGCTCTGCTATCCACTCCGGCATATTCAGGTTTTGTAACAGGTTTTCACCTGAGCGAGAGAGCATATCCTGCCCACGCAAAGTAAGCACTGGCACACCCATCCATAAACCTTCAATACTGACCGTTCCTCCCGTATAGGGAAAGGGATCCAGAGCAATATCTACTTGATGGTAACTCTGAAGATAGTCTTGATACCCTGATGACCCCTGGAGTTCAACGCGACTCATATCGAAACCCTGAGCAACCAGTCGGGCCCGCATCTCATCTTGTTGCACTAATGAACCCAATTGCCAGGACTTGAGTAACATCCGGGCATGGGGAATCTCATGCAATATCTGCCCCCATAGCCTCAAAACCGAGTCATTTAATTTACTTAAGTTATTAAAACAACCCAAAGTCAGATGACCGCTACTCAGAACTGGCAACGGATTCACCTGTATAGTTTCCGCAGGAGGGGTAAAACACCGATACGTATCAGGTAGCCACATACGCTGCTCGGAGAAATGCCCCTCTTCATCCGGAGGAGAGACATATTGATCAACTAAAATATAGTCCATCGTTGGCAATCCTGTCGTCGCAAAATACCCCAACCAAGTAACCTGCACGGGCGCAGAACGACGTGCAAACAAGGCAAGCCGATTATGCGGGGTATGGCCTGCCAGATCGATCAGCACATGAATGCCATCCTGTCGAATACGCTGCACGGCCTGATCATCTGACATACCCTCTATGAGCACCCAGGAATGACAGTGTTGGCGTAAACGATCTGTCAATTCATCTTCGCAATCAAAACTGGAATAAGCCAAAATATCCAACGGGCTGTCTTGCCTGCTTTGTAGCAGATTTTCCAGAAAATAACCTACGGGATGCCGTCGCAAATCACCGGAAACCAACCCCACTCTCAAACGCGAGGGCTGAGCATCCAGATGGAAGTTCATATTATGAGGAGGCTGCCGATCCGCCATGCGTCGCCCCCAATAAACAGCTTCGTCACAACGTCGCTGTGGCGTCCAATCAATGCGATAATTCAAGCAAAAAAGCAGATAACTGATAGCCACGCCATCCTCTGGGTTCAGGCGCAAGGCTTCCCTAAAGCTCTGCTCAGCATCTAGCAATCGACCTAACTCCTGATATACAAGCCCAAGATTACGATGCAAGATGGCATCATCAGGTTTAAGCTGTATAGCTTTTTGCAGGTAAGGCAAAGCCTCCAAAGAGCGATGGCCACGCTTAAGTACTGCCGCCAGGTTGATCAGCGCCAACAGATAATTGGGATTTAGCTGCAGCACCCGACGATACGAGGCTTCGGCAACATCCGTACGCCCCAACTGCAACATAAGACCTGCATAATAAAAATGTGCATCGACTAAATGATCATCTGCCAAAATCGCCCTAAGATAGTTATCAACAGCCAAGGCTGATTGACCCAAACCCTGCTGCGCCATAGCCAGGGCCAAAAATACTTTCCCTGGCTGAGGAGGACTCCCCTGCAAGGCTTGCTGCATGAACTGCGCTGCCTGGGCAAACCGTTTCGCACTTAAAGCTATGGATCCCAAGATCATCAAAGCCTGAACATGCTTTGTATCCCATTGCAACAGTTGTCTGCATAACACTTCCGCCGGCTCAGTTTGTCCCTGGGCATAAAATTGCAAAGCCCTATTTTCCCATGAGACCAGATCCGTTGCGGTCGGTGCAGGCGCAACTGCGCAACAGTGCTTGAACTTACGGCCACTACCACAGGGACAGGGTTGATTTCTCCCAGCTTGTGTCATGCTACACCTACCGCTTTATTAAACACGCACTTGCTCTCGGTCCCAAAGGGCCCATAAGGCATCCTGCCAGCGTTGCGCAAACTTTTTACCGTCCAACAAAGGCGACCCCTGCAGACGATCTCTAAGACCCGCACGCAGTCTGGCCAATTCAGACAGGTTTTCTGACCAATGTATGGCAAGCGCCAGATAAGTATCAGCATCAGCGGCTACCCAGTCATCCATTCCAAGGTTATAAAGCAGATTTTCGCCAGAGCGCGATAGTAAATCCTGACCTTTTAACGTTAATACAGGCACCCCCATCCATAACCCTTCAACACTGACCGTTCCTCCTGTGAAAGGGAACGGATCCAGGGCAAAATCCACTTGATGGTAGCACTCCAGGTATTGCTGTCGCGGTGACCCACCCTGAAAGACAATACGCTGCACATCCAGGCCGCAGCTCTTTAGATAATGCTGATAACTTTCAACTTCCTGGGGGTCATCAAAAGCTCCCGTTTTCAGCAATAAACGTGCATGGGGTATTGCTTTCAAGATACGAGCCCACAACTGCAGCACACGAGCATTTAACTTGCTGATGTGATTAAAACACCCCAAGGTGATATAGCCATTTTCCAAGGCAGGCAATGCACTTACGGACACATCTTCACGCGGGGCAGAGAAGCAGCGATAGGTCTGATCCAACCACCAGCGCTGCTCGCTAAACTGACTAGGTTCACGTGATGGAGCAACATATTCATCCACCAGAATGTAATCCATCTCGGGCAGACCCGTTGTGCCAAAGTACCCTAACCATGCTACTTGAACAGGGGCTGGCCGACCTGCGAAAGCTGTTAAACGGGTATGTTTAGTATGCCCCGAAAGATCTATCAGGATATGAATTTTATCTTGCTTGATACGTTGCACCAACTGAGCATCATCCAGCTCATGCACAGGTATCCAGGCTGCAAAATTGGGTTTGAGGCGATCTGTCAGCGCATCCGCTTCTGGCCAGCTGGCATAGGCATGAAGCTCAATGCGTTCGCAGTCAACATACCTCAGCATGCCTTCCAGAAAATGACCCACAGGATGCTGACGCAAATCACCACTGACCAGACCTACGCGCAACCGGACAGGATGTCGCTCCACTTCCCAGGATACACTGGCCTCACCCCAATGACGATGTTCCCAATCCGAAATATATTGCCCCCAGATCCGTGCTTCCCTCAACCGCTCCTGAGGACTCAGATCAGGCTGATAATTATGTACATAGAGTAGGCTGGATACTGACTTCCAATCTTCGGGAGCATGAGCAACCGCCGCCCGGAATGTCGATTCTGCCACATCATAATGAGCAGCCGCCAAAGCCAGCCTTCCCAACTTATGATAGGCAGCAAGGTCTCCCGGATTAATCTCCGTTATTTTTTGCCAACAGGCCAGCCACTTGGTTAACTGTCCCTGCTGCTTATAAGCCATACCCAATCCTACCAGGGCATCCTGATGATTAGGGCTGACTTGCAAAATACGACTATAGAGCGCTTCAGCTTGAGCCCAGTCCCCACGAGCCAACCATAACCCGGCCAAACTACTTTGGGCCGTCATCAATCCGGTGTCTTGCTGCAGGACTTTCTGCAACTGTACCGTCGCCGCTTCCAATTTTCCCTGCGCCATCAGGGCTGAAGCGAGGGCTTGATGCAGCTGAGGACTCGAACTATTTTTGCCCAGTAAACTGGAGAATAATTGCTCAGCGCGCTCATATTGCTGAGTAGCCAGAGCAATGCCCCCCTGAAGAAACAAGGCATCGACCTGCCTTGGTTGCACCTTGAGTACCTCAAGGCAGGCTGATTCAGCCTGCCTATAATCACCAGCCGCATAACAAGCCTGAGCTTTTTGCAAAAGAATCGGCCAGGCCTCAGCTTGAGGACGTCTATGGGATTCCGCATTTAAGCAACACTGCTTATATTTTCGTCCACTACCACAAGGACAAGGATCATTGCGTGATGCCACCATATTCAACTCACCTTTATGACTTAAATGCTAGATCCAACCTGTCATTTATTATTGGCAGCTACCGAACTTTGGCCTCTTTCAAGCCACAACTGCCATAAAGCAGCTTGCCAATGCCCTGCAAAACGGGGCCCGTCCATCAGTGCTGAATGCTCTAACCGTGTACGTAAGGTAGCGCGCAGCTGCGCCAGCGCATCAATATTCTTGGCATGCCTGACCGCACGTGCGACATAGTCTTCCGGGCTATGAGCGATCCAGTCCTGCATATTCAGATTACATAGCAAGTTCTCCCCAGAGCGTGACAACATGTCACAACCTGACAAGGTAAGCACGGGCACCCCCATCCACAGCCCCTCTATGCTGACAGTTCCTCCAGTATAGGGAAAAGGATCCAGTGCCATGTCCACCTGATGAAAAGCCTGCAAGTAATCTGCATAAGCTGCACCCCCTTGCAGGATGATACGCGAGGTATCCAAACCCAGCTCCTGCAAGTACGCACTGAACTTGTCGCGCTCATCCAACCTATCCAGCTGTGCTGCTTTCAACAACAATCTTGCTTCTGGCAAACTCTCAAGGATGCTTCTCCATAGCGTCAATACCGAAGCATTGAGTTTGCTGAGATTGTTAAAACAACCCAGGGTAATTTGCCCCTGGGTCAGTGCGGGTAATGTATTGACGGCAATATCAACAACCGGGACGTTGAAACAACGGTAGGTATCAGGTAACCAGCATCGTGCCTCTGTAAATAAACCTGACTCCTCTACCGGAGCTACATGGGTATCTACCAGCACATAATCCATCTCGGGAAGCCCTGTGGTTGCAAAATATCCCAACCAACTGACTTGTACAGGAGCCGGGCGAGCGGCAAATACAGCAAGCCGGTTATGGCGCGTGTGGCCTGCCAAATCCACCAGAATATGAATACCATCATCATAAATGAGTTTGACAGCTTCACGATCTGGCAGCCCTACCAAAGATTTCCAGACCACCGCATGTTGTTTTAACGATCGGGTTAACTCATCTTCAACATCATGGGTACTGTAGACAATGAGTTCCATGCTGTCCGTATGAAGATGCGGCAATACATTTTCAAGAAAATACCCTACGGGATGACGACGAAAATCACCCGATACCAACCCCACACGTAAACGAACCGGAGTTTCATCTACATTCCAGCATGCAAACGCCTCACCCATGCGTCCATGAACACGGTCAGATAAATGCCGACCTAATTGCCTTGCCGCTTCACACTTCTCTGCCGGACTTAAATCCAGACGAAAATTTTGTGCAAATAAAATGCTGCTGAGCGCAATATCATCGTCAGGATTATTGGCCAAAGCTGTGCGGTAGGTCTGTTCTGCAAGAACAGCATCACCCTTTGCTAGGGCAACTTTACCCAACTCATGAAGCGCGGCGGTATGAGAGGGAAAACGTTCAATCACCTGTTGAAACAATAACAAGCTCTCTTGCAAATATCCTTGTCGCCTACGCACTACTCCCAGAGAAGTCCAGGCATCTGCATGCTGTGGCATGCGTGAGACCACATAACGAAATGATGATTCTGCGGTTTCGAGATCCCCCTGCAGCAGGGAGATACCGCCGATATTAAAGTGACACTCCAAGCGTGAAGGATCCAAGCGTACTGCCTTACGAAAACTCGCCAGAGCCTGCTCCCGCTGACCCATACCCCACCAGGCTCGCCCCATGATTTCTTGCGCCGCCGCCGGATGAGGATAGTGATACTGCAAGGCTTTATCCACAGCCTGTTTCGCTTCTGTAAAACTTCCCTGCTGAATCTTGATCGCTGCCCATAAAATCCAGGCTTCTGCTTGTCTGGGCTGCCCCTGTAAAACCTGATGACAGGCCGCCTCAGCCACCTCCACCTGACCAGCCTGGTAAGCAAGCGTGGCTCTGCGCAAAAGTTCAGCCTTAGGCACTACGACACGGGAACCGGTACTTCCTTGCTGACCTTGGCAACAATGTTTGAATTTTCGCCCACTTCCACAAGGGCAGGGATCATTTCGACTTGGGGTATTCACAGGCTTCCTGCTATTTTTTATTGTCGTCAGTCATTTTAACCATGTAGGGAAGCTCTACCCACTTCACTCCGCCGTTGATGGTCAAACTCGCTACCTGCATTCCATGCCCATGCAGGCTGTTTGCACTTTGAAACTACGCCCCTATGCAAACTACAAGCTGTCTCACGCCCTTATGACCAGATCGCTTGACGATTTTGATTTGCCTAAAATAGCAACATCAGCTCAGACCAAGCAGGATAATGTCATGGACAAAAAATGAAAATCCCAGCTTAAAAAAAAGCCCGGTTTCCCGGGCTTTTTCTCATCCAAATTCGACCTTATTTGAGGGCCGAAATGAAGATGTTGTTAGCACCCATTTTGATGTTGGACAGACCTAAGCTACCGATCTGGTTAGTCGTTGCAGCATCACCCACCTGGATGTTGGCGATGTCAACGGAACCAATCGTCTGAGCACCGGTCGAGATCCACAGAGCACCGGCTGATGCTGCATTGGTTCCGGTCAAGCCGGCAGCCGTTGCACCCGCAGCACTCAGAGCACCGATAGATACTGTGCTAGCTGAGATGTTGGAGATCAGGATGTCGGAGGTCTTCAACAGGTAGGCATTGTTACCACCAGCCACTTGATCAGGCGTTGTCTGTATGCTGAAACCAGCGATATCAACTGCAGCCTGAGCTCCGATACCGATGGTGATGCCATCACCCGAAACAGCCTTGTTGGTCATCTGGTTGGTGAAACCCTGCGTGATAGCCAAGCTAGCAGCTGGCAGGCTGATCACACCCAGGTTCAGCGTGAACATGCCACCATGCGTTGAACCCTGCTGATCGACATCAGCGGTCAAATCTGACTGCTTACCGCTCCACTTGTTCAAGGACAGGGTCATCGGGTTAAAGGTCAGCTTGTTAGCTGAGATGTTCAACAAGATAGCAGCCTGACCTGCAGTGTTGGAACCCATACGCATCTGAATATCTGTAGGAGCGGCAGCTGTCACGCCGAATCCAGCGATCTGCAGATCTGCAGCGCCGCTGTACACTGGGTCTGCTGCGCTGGTGGTACCGAAGCGGATGTAATCGATAGCAACGTTGGTGTTTTGCAGCATGATGTCGATACCATCCTGGCCGGTAGCACTGGACATGGAGGCATCAGTCATGGGTTGCATAGCGTAAGCACTGGAAGCAGCTGCTACGGCAGCGGCAAGAACGAGTAATTTCGTGGCTTTCATGTAAAAACTCCCTTTGTTTATTCTTGTGTGTTGACTTCTGTAGGCATTCGCCTTATAGGTTTGCATCCTTGTCGTTAACTTCTGTAACGACCAAGCGAAGATAGAACATTTACTCAGTATTGCCAAGTACCGTTTATCGGGACAGATTAAATTTTTCTTTGCTATCAGATGCTTCCGATGCACAGTCATGCACTGACTTGGCTTAAGCCTCTGTTCGCACGCTGACTGACCCAATGCAAAAAGCCCGGTTTCCCGGGCTTTTTCTCATCCAAATTCGACCTTATTTGAGGGCCGAAATGAAGATGTTGTTAGCACCCATTTTGATGTTGGACAGACCTAAGCTACCGATCTGGTTAGTCGTTGTAGCATCACCCACCTGAATGTTGGCGATGTCAACGGAACCAATTGTCTGAGCACCGGTCGAGATCCACAGAGCACCGGCTGTCGTTGGATTGCTTCCGGCGGGCAAAACAGTTCCTGCAGCAGCAGCACTCAGCGCACCGATAGATACTGTGCTAGCTGAGATGTTGGAGATCAGGATGTCGGAGGTCTTCAACAGGTAGGCATTGTTACCAGCAGCCACCTGATCAGGCGTCGTCTGTATACTGAACCCGGCGATATCAACAGCAGCCTGAGCTCCGATACCGATGGTGATGCCATCACCCGAAACAGCCGTTTTGGTCATCTGGTTGGTGAAACCTTGCGTGATGGCCAAGCTAGCAGCTGGCAAACTGATCTTGCCCAGGTTCAGAGTGAACATGCCACCGCCAGCGGTAGCTTGCTGATCCTTATCAGCCGTCAGGTCTGACTGCGCACCTGACCACTTGTTCAAGGACAGGGTCATCGGATTAAAGGTCAGCTGGTTAGCTGAAATATTCAACAGGATAGCCGCCTGGCCTGCAGAGCTGGCACCCATACGCATCTGAATATCTGTAGGAGCGGCAGCTACCACGCCGAATCCAGCGATCTGCAGATCTGCAGCGCCGCTGTATCCAGGATTAGAGGTGCCGGCGGAACCGAAGCGAATGTAATCGATAGAAACGTTAGTGTTCTGCAGCATGATGTCGATACCATCCTGGCCGGTAGCGCTGGACATGGAGGCATCAGTCATGGGCTGCATAGCGTAAGCACTGGAAGCAGCTGCTACGGCAGCGGCAAGAACGAGTAATTTCGTGGCTTTCATGTAAAAACTCCCTTTGTTTATTCTTGTGTGTTGACTTTGTAGGCATTCGCCTTATTGGTTTGCATCCTTGTCGTTAACTTCTGTAACGACCAAGCTAAACTAAAGTATTTAGCCAGCATTTCCAAGTACCACTCATCGAAAAATGTATAATTTTTCTATAGAACACATAGCCCTACAATGCACACTCATTCACTGAGTCAAAGACAAATGACAGGTTTTGACGAAACTTATCTAGGCACACAGGCAACCTGCCAGGCGCTGCTACAGCGCATTTTGCAGAGCCCAGATGCCCTGTGGCTGGATGACTCCCGTGGCTTAGGCACTTCCTGGCTGATGGCGGGGGCCCGCCATCAGGTGTCGTCATCAACAACGCTTGCATCGGAGTTGGCAGCACTGGAACTAGCACCGCACGAACTGATGGCTGGTTTTCTCGGCTACCCTGCCCCTCCTGACCCATCGCACGGTCCTGACCTGCCCGATCACGGGATAGGTATTTATTCCTGGCATTTGCGTATACACCAGGACGACGTATATTTTGTCGGAGATGCCGCATCAGCTTCCTGGCAAGCACTGCAAAGTCCCCGGGATCTTCCCCTCCAGCCCTTTAAGTTGCTATCCGCTTTTAGCTCATCCTGGAATATTAATGACTATGCCAGGGCATTTACCCGTATACAGAGCTACTTGCAGGCAGGCGATTGCTATCAGATCAATCTCTGCCAACATTATGCGGCGACTTATAGTGGCGACCCCCTGCTCGCTTACCTTCACTTACGCGAGGTTAGCCCGGTACCCTATGGTGCCTTTATGCGTGTAGGAACTTCCTGCCTGCTATCGTTATCGCCAGAACGTTTTTTAAGTATTCAGGGCCGCTCCATGCTCAGCAGCCCGATCAAGGGGACCACGCCGGTCTTTGCTGACCCTGGGGCCAATGCTACCAGCCGTCAATCCCTGGCCGATTCCGCCAAAAACCGTGCCGAGAATTTAATGATCGTCGATTTATTGCGGCATGATCTGGGTCGCTATGCTCACGTCGGCAGTGTCAAGGTCGATCCGCTGTTTGCCATCCAGAGTTTTGCCCAAGTCCACCATATGGTGAGCGATATCCATGCAGAGCTGTCACCCGCTTATTCCTACCTGGATGCCTTGTTGGGATGCTTTCCCGGGGGATCAATTACCGGTGCTCCCAAACATCGCGCCATGCAAATCATTGCAGCCTTGGAACCCATACCACGCTCAGCCTATTGCGGCAGTATTTTTTGCTTAGGCAAAGATTTTCTCGAATCCAGCATCGCCATACGCACTTTGGTGGCCGATGCCCAGGGCACGTTGCATGCCTGGGCCGGAGGCGGTATTACGGCCGACTCCACCCTGGAGGATGAGTATGAGGAATGCAACCACAAGATTGGGGCCCTGCTACGGGCCCTGGAGCAGTCATTCTCATCAAGCAGCGAGCCGCTTTAAGAACAAGGATTTAATAGGGCGAATCCGTAGCCAGGGCATTGCTCTGGTTTGCCCGGATACAGGCTCGATGTGCAACGGGTTAACAACCCCAGGACACACCCGCCCACCCCTTGATTAATGAAATGCTGACAAAATTTCTTGTTTTAGCTGCTCGTAATTCGTCGTGACAGCAAAATGAGGGAATTCAGCGATCACCTTGGCCGGAGCATCAAATAATATACCTTTATCAGCTTCTGCCAGCATGCCGGTATCGTTATAGGAATCTCCTGCAGCCACGACCCGAAAATTAAGCTGATGAAAGCGGCGCACAGCTTCTGTTTTCTGGTCTTTCTGGCGCAGGTGATAATTGATGATACGCCCCTCGGCATCCATCTCAAGTCGATGACAAAACAAGGTAGGCCAACCTAACTGGCGCATCAGCGGATGTGCGAACTCGTAAAAGGTATCGGACAAAATAATCAGCTGGTAATGTTCACGCACCCAATCGAGAAATTCGCGGGCACCCGGCAAAGGGCCCATATCAGCGATCACGCGCTGAATATCGGGCAAACCTAAACCATGCTGCTGTAATAACTGCAGGCGCTGTCGCATCAACACATCGTAATCAGGGATATCGCGGGTTGTCGCACGCAGGGCAGCAATACCCAGACGATCAGCGACGTTAATCCATATCTCAGGCACCAAGACACCCTCTAAATCCAGGCACACGATATCCATGAATCACTCCTTAACTTCAGTCTGGGAAAAATCGGCGCCACTGTACCGACTAGCGCAACTAAAGGCAATCTCAGACCTTTACCACCAGCAATTTTTATAAGACATGCAGGAACAAAAACATCAACGCCACCCTTGCCGATCCGCATGAAAAACGTATCGCCATCCCATGCATCGCACAAGGTCAGGAACGAAAGAGCGCTTCCAGACTGTCAGCATCCAGAACCCGGTCCAACCAGGTTTCAATCTGGGTCGAAGATGCCTGGGCAATCATCTCCAACACTGATACCGGGACTTCACCAAAGCGTTTCGCCAGAAGCCTCTGCAAGGCCAGGGACTCCCCTTCTTGCAGACCTCTCTGCCGACCCTCTTGCCTACCTTCCTGTCGACCTTCTTGCCAACCTTCCTGCAAACTTTCCTGCCTGACTTTGTCTTCGCGCTTCTGAATCCATGCCTCCCAACGATCAGCCATCATCTTCTTCAACTCCTGCAAACTAGCTACTTCCGGAAAATCCTGACCCATCTCAGGCCGTTGCCTCAGTGCTGCCCGAATCCATGCCGCAATGCTGCGCTGCAACTCAGGTTGATCAACCAGCCATTCATGCAGCCGATCCAGAACCTCAGACATCGACTCAGGATACTGCTCCAAACGAAAAATCGCAGCGACCACGTTGCGCTGCGACGCCAGTTCCTCATCCGTATGCGTCTGCTCATCAATTAAAAAATAGCGCGCATGCGGTTTAAAGTGCTCCATGAATCCAGGAACATCAGCGATCAGCTCATACACATCAGTATCAGCCGTCCAGCGCTGACTTCCATTGTACAAAACAATCGGCAATATCGGCGGCAAGGCACCAGGACTGACCTCCTTGCTACGAATCAGTTCCTGATACAACAAGCCCTGATACACCATCATCCGCAACGCCATATACGGATCAACACGGCTCTGGAACTCAATCAGCAGATACACATAAACCCAGGACTCAGCCACCTTGAAACGCCAGACCACGTCGTTCGCCCGACTTTGAAAATCCTCCGTAATATAACTTCCCGGGACTTGCTCCAGGGTCGAAACATCCATACGGTGCAACCAATCATCCGGCACAAAGCCTAGAATCAGATCACGGACGAATGCCTTCGACGAAAACAGCCATTTATAACCATGATCATGGATCGAATGCACAGCAAGCCAATCTCATCAACTCCCTGAATTTATTCTACGATCGTGAACAGGGCAAATCCAGGTCAAGCCTGAAACATCATCAAGAGTTCACATTTCATATAAGGCCATGTCATTCATCGCCGTTGCCTGCGGTCCTCACCCCGTAACGTACACAGGTCTTGCTTGTGTACCCACGCTTGTCAACAGCCCTGTGCATCGTCACCATGAGTACTGCACAGCTTTACCACCCGGCGCTTTCTTGCAACAAACGCTCAGCCAGGGCCTGTATATGGACCGGAGATTCATTCAGAGCAGGAATATAGTCATAGCGCTTGCCGCCATGCTCCAGAAAAACGTCACGATTTTGCTCAGCGATCTCTTCTAAGGTTTCGAGGCAATCCGCCGAGAAGGCAGGACAAATGACCTGCACGCTTTGAACACCCTGCTCCGCCCAACTTTTTAAGGTCACATCGGTATAAGGCTGCATCCAGACCTGGGCACCAAAACGCGACTGAAAGCTCATCAACCAGGCCTCTGCAGGCAATTGTAAGCTCTCTGCCAGGGCCTGTGCCGTGGTGCGGCACTCATCCGGGTAGGGATCACCACGGCGGTAATTATCCTGAGGAATACCATGAAACGACATCAGCAGCTTGTCAGCGCGGCCATGCACCTGCCAGAAGTCACGCACGTGTTGCGCCAGGGCCTGAATATAGGCGGGGTGATCATGATAGTCCCGCACAAACCGAATGGCAGGCTGGTTACGCTGTCGACATAGCCACAGTCCCAGTTGATCCATGATAGGTGCTGTGGTAGTGGCCGAATACTGCGGATACAACGGGAACACCACCAGACGCTTTACGCCTGATGCCAGCAAATCATCCAGTGTGGCGGCTAAAGAAGGGTTACCGTAGGTCATGGCCGCTTGTACCTGCCAGCTATGCGAGGTGTCACGCTGCGCCAACGCCAGGGACAAAGCCTGCTGCTGGCGTTGCAGGATCACCCGCATAGGTGAACCCAGCTCTGTCCAGATACTTTGGTAGAGTTTAGCCACGCGACGGGGACGAAACGGTAGTATAAAAAGGTTAAGTATAAACCACCACAACCAGCGCGGTAGCTCAACCACCCGGCTATCGCTCAGAAACTGCCGCAAGAAGCGCCGGACAGCTGCAGGCGTAGGCTGCTCGGGGGTGCCCAGATTGACGAGTACCACCCCCAGCTTATCCATGTATCAATGCAACAAGGCTAACAACTGAGTCGTTACGGCAGCAACTGGCCCTACCCCCGACAAGGATCGGTAACGTGGCGCCTGGGCACTGCCTGCAGCACCTGAGGCCCCCATGTTTTGATAGAAACCCACCAACCGGGCAGTCTGCTCATGATAGATCTGCAAGCGACGACGTACCGTATCTTCCTGGTCATCATCACGTTGCACCAGGTCCTCACCGGTCAGATCATCCTTACCAGGTTGCTTGGGTGGATTATGCTGCAGATGGTAAACTCGACCTGAGGCTGCATGGACGCGACGACCACTCAAACGGCTGACAATTTCTTCATCATCCACTTTGATTTCCACGACATAATCGATAGGCACACCTGCCTCGATCAGTGCTTCGGCCTGGGGAATCGTACGAGGGAAGCCGTCGAATAAAAATCCCTGGCGGCAATCTTCGGCTTGTATACGTTCTTTCACCAAACCAATGATAATGTCATCCGAGACTAAACCACCTGCATCCATAACCTTCTTGGCTGCCAGCCCTAAAGCCGTACCCGCCTTCACCGCCGCACGTAACATATCCCCGGTGGAGATTTGCGGGATATTAAAATGCTGCATAAGCACTTGAGCCTGCGTGCCTTTACCAGCACCCGGGGGGCCTAAAAGGATGATGCGCATAGGAGAAACCTCAAACTGTCAGAATATGCACCTGGATGTTTCCGGAGCGGGATTCGTACCGAAGATGCTAAATAAAATCTCATGCAAACGATACACGTCAACGCCCTGTCTGACAAGTGTTTAAGCCCAACTAGCCGTGTCATGACCGCTTAAGCCTTACAGAAGGCTACAAAGCGCATCATGTTCACACCGTTCAACCCTGCTGACTCCCTCGTGCTGATTGCCTCCTCTCTACGGATTAGCGCACCACCTGATCAAGCGATAAACTCACATGTTGCTCTCCCGCCGTCGCAGTGGTGACGTGGGCACTCACATAATCTCCCGGTTGAGGCATAGCCTGTCCATGCAAGGACAATAGGGCGGAAACCGTGACCTGAGGGAACGCCGAGACTTTAAGCGCAGGCAACATGGCCTGAGTATCATCCAGTACCACCTGAGCCGGCATATCGGCAACCACATGTCGTACGACAGCCAAGGGCATGGGAGGTCCCTGCAAGGCCTGGGCAAAAACAAACACAGTTGCCTGTGGATACTCCTGTCGTAAGTCGGCAGGCAATTGAACCTGTACCTGCAAACGTGTTACTTGCGCTGCATGCACAGCATCGGCTTGCGCCCTGGAACGGGCATCTTGCAAGTGTTGTTCAAAAACCGACTTATCCGCCGCATCCAGCCCGATCGAAGGATCTGCCAATAAGGCCTCATACAAAGGTACCGCCCGGGCATAATCGCCCACATTGTAAGACCCTTCTGCCAGCAATAACTCAGCACCTACCTGACCTGGTTCCTGTTTGAGCACATCCAGCAACAAATCCCGTGTAGCTTCATCCAATTGACCGTTGTCACTATAAACCCGGGCATGCGCCAGCGCCAATTCAAGACTGGCATCGCCAGGATGCAAACGATTAGCATGATCAAAGGCTATGGCAGCCATATCCGGCATAGAAAGCTGCATATAACTCATACCCAACCCTTCCCACAGATCAAAATGATCGGGGCTGGCTTCAACTCGCGTTTGCAGCACACGCACAAAATCGGCAAGTCCATAGCTACCTGGCGGCAACTGGGGTTGCTGCCCGGTGATGACCCGATCGACATCCGGACCTAGCCTACCTTCAAGTTGCCACCAAGTCAGCAAGGCTGGCTGATAAAGACCCCGGGCATACAAACCACCACCCAACAACACCACAGCCATGAGCACACCCCAGGCCCAGCCACGATGCGCCATCGCTGCGGTCTCCAGGGGGTCGTTAACCTGCTCAGCCAACAAAGTACGCGCCAACTCCAGCTTAATGGCATCAAACTCTTCCTGGCCTATTTCACCTTCTGCCAGATCGACATGCATCTCGGCCAAGCGCTCCTCATAGACTCGCCGGCTTAATCCCGAAGCTGCAACCCTGTCCTGATGCACCTGCCGCCATAAAGGCCAAGACACCAGCACACCCGACAATACAGCTAACAGCGCCATCCACATAAAAGGCATGGTCAATCTCCCTTACGAAGCAAGGCGGCCAAACGCGCCTGCTCTTCCGCACTCAACGACGCAGGGGGAGCAGATCGGCGTGATAATCGCGAAATTACCACAACGACTACACCCACCAATAACAGCCAGGGACCTATCCACAGTACCCAGGTGCGTGGGCGCAGAGGCGGCTTATAAATCACAAAATCGCCATAGCGCGCGACCATAAAGCGCTTAATCTCTGCATCCGACTTGCCAGAACGCAGCATCAGGTAAGTACGATCCTTGAGATCCTGGGCGATAGGAGCATCCGAACCGGCCAGTGATTCATTCTGGCATCGAGGGCAACGCAGCTCTTCGGTAAGCTTACGAAAACGCTGCTCTTGCGCGGGCGAATCAAAGGTATAGGCATGGATCGCTGCCTGCGCCATGCTGACCAGCAGCAACCCACTATAAAGAAAAAGACGAGCTCCTCTCATGAGTGTCCACCTTGATGCAGCAAAGCATCATAGCGTGGCTTAAGAATATGCTCCCAGGTGGCCTCATCGATGGGGCCATCCATGTGATAGCGGATAATACCCTGAGCATCGATGAGAAAAGTCTCAGGCGCCCCTGTTACGCCTAAATCTATCCCTAAGCTACCGGCTTCATCATTGGCCACCTGCTGGAAGGGATTGCCGTGCTTGCTCAGATAATCCAGCGCTGCCGCTCGTTGATCCTTATAAAGAATGCCATATAAAGGCACCCCAGAGCTGGCTATGGCTTGCAGCATCGGGTGCTCCTCAGCACAGGAAGTACACCACGTTGCCCAGACATTCATAAAATAAGGATGCCCCTGCCAGCTAGCCTGAGTCAGGCTGCGCGATGGATCTTGCAAGTCAGCTAACGTAAATGCAGGCAGTGGCTTGTTCAACATGGAAAACGTATCCACATTGGGGTCACGGCCATTTTGCGTGATTAAAAAGGCCACCAGCCCAAGAAATACCAGCAAGGGCAGGATATAGATCAGTTTAAGAAATTTCATGAACGACCTCCCTCCAGGGCAGAGAACTCACGGGGTCTTTGCTTAAGCCGGTAACGCCGGTCACTGACGGCCATTACACCACCCGCTGCCATCAGCAGTGCTCCCAACCATATCCAGCGCACGAAAGGTTTGTAGTAGATACGAACGGCCCAGGCAGAACCTGAAGCCTCACCCAAAGCGACATAAAGATCACGAATGAGACCTAGTGATAAAGCGACCTTCGTCATCGGCATCTGTCGCACGGAGTACATGCGTTTTTCAGGAGACATCCTGCGCACTTCCACTCCATGCTTTAACACGCGAATATCAGCGACTTCCGTCGTGTAGTTAGGGCCTGCCTGCTGCTCTATGGATTGAAAATGAAACTGATAAGGCCCCACTGTTTCCGTTGCGCCCACGGCCATACGCAGATCATGTTCAACACTGTAATGCGTAGTCAATAACACACCGGTCATACTGACCAGAACACCCAGATGAGCCAGCTGCATCCCGCGGTAGCTGCGCGAAAGTCGCCAAAAACCATGCCATAGTCCTGCCTTGGCAACTCGCATTTTGCGCGCAACATCAGCCACGATAGAAAAGGCCACGGTCAGGAGGAGAAACAACCCCAAGGCTACCAGGTTGTACCACCCCGCCAGTGCCGTTGCCAGCACCGATAACAACGCGGCCGCTAACATCGGAACGGCCAGTAAGGATAGTAATTGGCGACCTGACTGATGTTTCCAGCGGGCCAGTGAGCCTGCGGCCATAAACGCCAACATGGCCAGGGCCAGAGGCTTGAAAATGAAATTGAAGTAAGGCGGACCCACGGAGATCTTGCCCCAATGCATGACATCGCTGACCAAGGGAAACAGGGTTCCGAGGAATACCACAAAACAGGCAATGACCAAAAAGACATTATTAGCCAGTATAAAGGTTTCGCGCGAGATCAGCTGATACCGGCTTTCTGTCACCAGCAACGGAGCTCGCCAGGCAAACAGTATCAGCGCTGAGCCGACCATGAAAGTCAGTATGCCCAGCACAAAAAGCCCGCGGGAGGGATCAGCGGCAAAAGCATGCACCGAAGTCAGCACGCCAGAGCGTACCAAAAATGTTCCCAGCACGCTCAGCGCAAAGGTCATGATCGCCAGTAAAACGGTCCACGCCTTGAACACTCCACGCTTTTCGGTCACGGCCAGCGAATGCAGCAAGGCCGTACCCGCTAACCAGGGCATAAACGATGCATTTTCAACCGGATCCCAGAACCACCAGCCGCCCCACCCCAACACATAGTAAGACCACCAACTGCCCAAGGCGATACCCAGACTGAGAAAACACCAGGCAGCCACGGTCCATGGACGTGACCAGCGAGCCCAGGCTGAATCCATACGTCCACCCAGCAATCCCGCCATGGCGAAAGCAAAAGGCACCGAGAATCCGACGTAGCCCATATAAAGCATAGGAGGATGAATAATCAAACCGGGGTCTTGCAGCAAAGGGTTGAGATCAGCGCCATCCGGAGGAAAATCTGGCAACGTATGCAGGAAGGGATTGGAAGTCACCAAGATAAAGGCTATGAAAGCAGTGGATACCCAACCCATAACGGCTAATACACGCGCCAGCAAATCGCGCGGAAGTCCGGCCGAAAACGTGGCCACAGCGGCTGTCCACAGGGCTAATACCAAAGCCCATAGCAACAAAGAGCCTTCATGACCACCCCATACTGCCGAGATCTTGTAGTAATACGGCAACTGGGTATTTGAATTCTCCGCCACGTATTTCAGGGTAAAATCGTTGGATAAAAAGGCATATTCCAGCGCCAGAAACGAGCACAGTACGAGCAAGCACTGTACATAGGCCGCTGACCGCGCAAGCTCTTGCAGCCCGGTATACTTAAGTCGCAAACCCAGCAGGGGAAGCACCGCCAGCAGACAGGCCACCACCAGCGCCAATCCCAGTGCAAATTGACCTATTTCAGGAATGATCACAGAATCAACCTCAGAGTGACGTCAAACGCTGGTCATCATACTGTCCTGTGATGGAAAGTCTACCTTTAGAACACCAAGCCTTGACCGAGATCAACCTATTTTCATTCCTTGTAACGTTGGGTGTTGCCTTGTTTCATGCTTCAACAAGGAGGCAACAAAATGACGCCACTAATATATTCTAGTCGCACTGAACATCCTCTAAAACAGGAAGCCGCCATGTTAGCTCATACCGGAATACGTCTCACCACACGTATCACCGCCCATATGCAGGATTAATTGCAGATAGCAGCTGATCTTGTTGGTGCAACGATGAATCCGTTTGTAGTACAGGCAGCGCTGGAAAAGGCAGACAAGGTCATTGAAAGCGAATCAACCATAGTCCTGACACGTCGGGAATCGTTGCGTTTGCTGGAACTGATTGAAAACCCACCACCCAGAAATGAAAAATTCCTTCAGGCGATGAATGATTATCAAAGGATGAAAAATAATGATCCTTCTACCACTGAATAGCCAGCATGACCGGAAAGGCTTTGATTGTGGAAATGATGATCTAAACGGTTGGTTTTCCCAAGTCGCCAGGCAACATAAGGATCGAGGTGTTTCTCCAACTTTTGTGGCTGCCACGGACTATACCAGTGCAGAAGTTCTCGGATACTATTCAATCACGGTTGCTGAGCTAAAAAATGCGGATCTTCCAGAACCGTATCGAAAACGGTTGCCTGTTAAAGTTCCGGTATTTCGGTTAGGAAGGCTGGCTGTTTCAGTTCGACATAAAGGGCAAAGGATGGGTGAATCCCTGCTTTTCGATGCCATAGATCGAATTACTCGCATTTCACAGGAGGTTGGTGGAGTTGGTATTTTGGTCAACGCAAAACCATCAGCTATCGACTTTTACAAACAATATGGCTTTGAACAGATGGCAGACCATCCGCTTAATTTGTTCTTACCGCTTTAACCCCTCTCCCTCAGCCACCCAACCCCATTAACCTTTGGACTTCAAACGCGTTGAGCTTAACTAGGGTGTTTTCCCTGCACCACCCTGATGCCGGGGGGGGGGGTACTTTCTGAGATCAGCTCGATCTGCCTATGACATACTTTCATCCCTAGCACCCACCGAAAAATTAAATATACAACTGTATACATATTTGGAAACAATGAGACCCTGCATTGAATTCAAGTTGTC
>JAJZHP010000109.1 GCA_021804355.1 Pseudomonadota bacterium
AACTGCCGACGATGATCGATATCCATGCCACGCTCCAGAATTTAATGAGCGTCTAATCATGCGGACACAGCCAAGGATTTTACAGGTGTCTGCGCTGGAGCCTTACGCTGCAGCAACCAAAGAGCGTATCACAATCCGTTTGTCGCAAGATGTCGTTGAGCGATTTAGGGCTAGTGGTGATGGTTGGCAGACTCGTATGGATGCGGCGCTGAAAGATTGGCTCAAAACACACTCTCCTGTGTAGTCTGTGTCTGTTCTCCATCAGCACTGTGAGGATTCTGTCACGCTCGTGGGGGTATGAGACTGAGGGTCATGGGGATGTTTAGTGCGTTACCTCCCATGGATTGATGAGGTTTACTCCCGTGGACTTAAATCATCAACGTTGCGAGTGACAACTGTCATGCTGTGCACTAGGGCGGTTTCAGCGATGAGTGCATCGCGCTCGCTACGTTTGTCGGGTACATGCAGCTGTGCACAACGTTGTGCCACGGCGGTATCGATAGGCAGAGTGCGCCCGGAGAACTCAGGCAATACCTGCTGCTCAAGCCACGAGCGCAACAAGGCTCCTTGGGTGGTGTCTTTTCGTTCAATCGACAGAACGCCAAGTTCCAGTTCCATGATGGTCATGACTGACACAAAGAGGTCAGCGGCATCAACGCTTTCCGTCCATGCCATCACGTTTGTATGCGCTTTGCCAAGTCGTACTTTGCGCAGTTCTGACACTACATGGGTATCGAGAACAAACATCATGACAAGTCAGCCGGCAGAGTTTCGATGATCGCACGTGGGGGCTCAAATTCGATGCCAGCAATGCCTGGCATAGCCAAGGTATCGGCAATATTGCGTCGCTGCTTGGTGAGCCGCTGATAGTCCGCAAAGGTCATTAGTACATGGGCTGGTCGGCCTCGGTCTGTGATGAACACAGGTCCATGGGTTGCTGCCCGTTTTGCCTCGCTCGCCCCTTGATTGAACTCGCGGCTTGATATGGTGGTAATGGCCATGCCAACACCCCGTATACATGAACAGTGTAGAAATGCTACTACAAAATCAAGCAGGTGCAAGAGTCTAAGTGTGAATAAATGGTCAGTAAAGCTGGGAAATTCCTTGGCTAAGAACCTGACCTCGCAGAATTTTTCTGCGATTCCGGCATACATGGGTAGGGTGGTCTTTCACGAATGCCTGATATCGTTCGTGGGCCTGGTAAGAGGGTTGATAAGGACTCTTGTCGATCGTCCATTACCTCTGGCAGATCGCGTGTTTGTATAAATACCTGATTTTTCTTATTAATTTTGGTCGGGGTGAGAGGATTCGAACCTCCGACCTCTGCGTCCCGAACGCAGCGCTCTACCAAGCTGAGCTACACCCCGGTTTCAGGCATCTTGCCATGAAGGCCGGCATTGTACTCAAGTCATTCCCAACTGAGAAGGGTTGGGAATGGAGTTACTGATAAATACTGACGGTTTTTGCGCTCAATGTGCTCTGTTTAGCGCAAGTTCTGCCAGATCAATCATCGCTTGTTTATAAGGAGAATCAGGTACAGGATCCAGCGCGGCGATAGCGAGTTGTGATTCACGGCTGGCTACGGCGTGGGCATAGTCAACGGCACCACATTCCCGAACGATCTGAATGATGCGCTGTAAATGTTCCAGGCCTCCTGTGCGTATGGCCTGGCGAATGAGTTCAGCATCTTTTTCAGGAGTAAGCTTCATGGCTTGTATCAGCGGGAGCGTAGGTTTGCCCTCGGCCAGGTCATCTCCTACGTTCTTGCCCAGTTCGGTGCTGGTGGACATATAGTCCAGGACATCATCGATGATCTGGAAAGCTGCACCCATATGACGGGCGTAATGTACCATCGCACCTCGCAGATTCTTGTTACCTAGTATTCCCCCGCTTTCTGCTGCAGCTTCAAACATTTTGGCTGTCTTGCCATGTATAAATTGCATATAGCGTTCTTCTGTGGTGTCGGGGTCGCGCTGGCTGATCAGTTGCAAGACCTCGCCTTCGGAAATGATGCAAGTGCTATTGGCCATGACCTCCAGGACATCCTGATTTTTAAGTTCCACAATCATCTGGAAGGCTCGTGATATCAGGTAGTCACCGATCAATACCGCCGTGGCGTTGCCCCAGGTAGCATTGACCGTGGCACGTCCTCGGCGTAGCTTAGACTCATCGACCACGTCGTCATGTAACAGTGTTGCGGTATGCAAAATCTCTACCGTGGCGGCAACCTTGATATGAGTGTCGCCCTGGTAGCCACAAGCCCTGGCGGCTAGTAAGCATGTTAATGGGCGTAGTCTTTTGCCACCGCTGCCAATGATGTAGTCAGCAACGTGGTTGATCAGGGGGACGCCTGCCTGTAAAGAGGTGCGTATGCTATCTCCTACGCGTGAGAAATCGTCGCCGACGACAGAACATATTCGGGAAAATTCATTGACAGACATGAAGGCTCGCGAGGATAAGGTGAGAAAGCAACATGCTAACAGTCTCGGGCGCAGCCTTGTAGTCCTGAATCATGTCATTTTGTGAACTATGGGCGCTAAGTAGAGAATATTTGTATCGATAGACTTTGATAATGATCTTAGCGGTTTTTGTTGAGGAGGTTGGTTGTGCGTGACTATTATCCTCTTTACGTGGGAGGTTTGCCTGAATCAACGGCGCTAGCTAGGGCTGTTGTGCGGGATGTCTATAGTGGGCAGCCCGCTACTCAGGTGGCAAGAGCGGATGCTGAGGTGGTTGAGCGAGCCATCATGGCTGCCTGTGCTGCAGCCCCGGCCATGGCGGCCTTGTCCCGGTTTCGCCGACAAGAAATTCTGCGGCATTGTGCCCAGGCATTTCAGGCCAGGAGCGAGGAGTTGATTCAGACACTCTGTGTCGAGGTGGGCAAACCGCTGCGTGATGCACGTATCGAGGTTGAGCGGCTGATAGATACTTTTTTGCATGCCGCTGACTGTTGCATTGAAGCAGTCGGTGAAGTGTTGTCGCTGGATGTTATGCCGCGTGCATTGGGTTATCGCGGTATGGTTAAGCGTGTTCCGGTGGGGCCGGTTCTACTGATTGCTCCTTTTAATTTTCCGCTGAATCTGGTGGCGCATAAGGTGGCACCTGCCATTGCTGCAGGCTGCCCCTTTATTTTGAAACCAGCTAGCCTGACACCGGTCAGTGCTTTACTGATGGCGGAGATTCTGGCTGATGCAGGGTTGCCTCCGGGTGCATTTTCTGTACTGCCCTGTGATCGTGAGGTTGCTGAGAGTTTGGTGACTGATCAGAGATTGCGACTGCTCTCCTTTACGGGTTCTGCAGAGGTGGGGTGGGCCATCAAGGCGCGAGCCGGAAAAAAGAAGGTGGTCCTGGAGTTGGGTGGTAATGCTGCCTGTATTGTTGCTGCGAGTGCAGAGCTGGCGCAGGTCGTGCCTCGTCTTTTGCAAGGTATCTTTGCACAGGCTGGGCAGAGTTGTATCTCGGTACAGCGTATTTATGTGCATGTTTCCCTGTATGCACAGCTGCGTGCTGCATTGGTGGAGGGAGCCAGGCATCTCAAGGTGGCGCCTCCGGAGCAAGAGACTACGGTTTTAGGGCCGATGATTACCGTGCAGGCTGCTGAACGTCTGCAGTCCTGGGTAGATGAGGCTATATTGGCTGGAGGCGTGTTGCTCTGTGGGGGAGGGCATGAAGGGAATCGTATGCAGGCAAGCTTATTAGAAAATGTGCCTGAACACTGTAAGTTAGTGGCAGAAGAGGCTTTTGGCCCGGTCGCTGTGCTCGCCAGCTATGACAACTTTGAGGAGGTGTTGAATACAGTCAATCGTAGTCGCTATGGATTGCAGGCCGGTGTTTTTACCTCTCGTCTTGATGAGGCTATGTTGGCTTGGGATAGGCTGGAAGTAGGTGGTGTGGTGGTGGGCGATATACCCTCCTGGCGCGCTGATGCCATGCCTTATGGTGGGGTAAAAGACTCGGGGATAGGACGAGAAGGTTTGCGCTATGCTATCGAGGAAATGACGGAATCCCGACTATTAATCATTCATGGTTGATAGTTTTGCTGAATGTTCTTGCAGTACAGGTTCATTTTGCGTATCATCACGCGCCTTCACATTCTCTCCTGGGGTGGGAGATCCCGCCTTTTGGTTCCTTGGAGATGGACTATCATGTATGCGGTAATAAAGAGCGGTGGCAAACAGCACCGTGTTGTACAGGGTGAAACCCTAAAAGTTGAGTTGCTGACCGCCGAGCCGGGCCAGTCAGTGACTATTAATGATGTATTGATGGTGGTCAACGGTTCGGATATCCGTATCGGTGCTCCGGTGGTGGAGGGCGCCTCTGTGGTGGCCGAAATCCTTCGGCATGGTCGCCACGAAAAGGTGCGTATCGTCAAGATGCGTCGACGTAAGCATTATCGTAAGCAGGCAGGCCACCGGCAGTGGTTCACCGAGCTGAAGATTACGGGCATCAACGCCTGATCGTTACAGGAGTGTTGAGACATGGCACATAAAAAAGCTGGCGGTTCCACACGGAATGGTCGTGACTCAGAAGCCAAGCGCTTAGGGGTTAAAGTGTACGGTGGTCAGGCCGTGCGTGCGGGCAATATCATTGTTCGTCAACGCGGCACACAGTTTTGGGCAGGATCCAATGTAGGCATGGGACGAGATCATACCTTGTTCGCTACTGCTGACGGTCATGTCGAATTTGTGGTGAAAGGACCGTTGCAACGTCGTTACATCACGGTAGTAGCCCAAGCCTGAACGTAGGTGTGAAGCTCTGGCCCCGCTCGTCGGGGCTTTGTCATTTCTAGCGGCTGCGTTCTGGCGGAGGACATATGCGTTTTGTCGATGAAGTCAGTATCAAGGTGGAAGCTGGCGCCGGGGGAAACGGTTGCGTCAGTTTTCGTCGAGAAAAGTTCATTCCCTTCGGCGGCCCGGATGGTGGTGATGGTGGGGCCGGTGGAAGTATTTTCATACAGGCCGAGGGTAATACCAATACCTTGGTGGATTATCGTTACACCCGGTCTTTTCGTGCTGAGCGAGGCAAGAATGGCTCCGGAGCCAATTGTACGGGACGAAGTGCCCCCGATATCGTGCTTAAGGTGCCCTTGGGAACCACGGTTCTGGATGAAGATAGCGGTGAAGTGCTCGCTGATCTGATTGCAGCAGGCCAGCAGATCAAGGTCGTGGCGGGAGGCAAGGGCGGCCTGGGTAATACCCATTTTAAAAGTTCGACCAATCGTGCGCCGCACAAAGCATTACCAGGGTTGCCTGGGGAAGTTCGCCAACTACGACTGGAAATGAAAGTGGTGGCTGATGTGGGTTTACTGGGCTTACCCAATGCCGGCAAATCCACCCTGATCAGGGCGATCAGCGCAGCCCGCCCTAAAGTGGCTGACTATCCATTTACGACTCTGGTGCCCAATTTAGGTGTGGTTGATGTCGACAGGCATCGTTCCTTTGTGGTCGCAGATATTCCTGGCTTGATTGAAGGTGCTGCCGATGGGGCCGGGCTAGGCATACGTTTTCTTAAACATTTAGCGCGCACACGTATATTGTTGCATCTGGTAGATCTGGCTCCTGTGGATGAAATGGATCCCGTCCATGCTGTGCAAATTATCAGTCAGGAATTGCAAAGGTACTCCCCTGCACTGGCTTCACTGCCGCGCTGGTTGCTATTGAATAAGACCGATATGTTGCCTGCTGATGAGGTGGAATCGGTTTGTGCGTCCGTGGTGCAACGACTGCAATGGAAGGGACCGGTATACGCCATATCAGGATTGGCAGCGGAGGGTACGTCCGCGCTATGCCAGGCCTTGATGGTCGAGATTGAGAAGATGTGCGTACGTGAGCAGGAAGAAAGTGAGTTTGCGGCGCATCAGGAAGCCTTGCGGCAACAGATTCAGGCGGAGGGGCGAGCTAAGATTGCAGCGCTGGCTGAATTGCGTAAAGCACAGCGTCGAGCCAGCCTGGAAGCTGATGCGGCGGATGATGAAGACTGGAATGAGGGAGACTATGATGTCGACACCGAATATCGCCCCTGATGTCCGTCAGCAGCATATTCGTAAAGTCAAGCGTGTCGTCGTCAAAATAGGGTCGGCATTATTGACTGCCGATGGTCGTGGCTTGGATCATCAAGCGATGGCTGCCTGGGTTAGGCAGATGGCTGCGCTACGATTACAGGGGCAGCAAATCATTTTGGTTAGCAGCGGTGCTGTAGCAGAAGGCGTGGTACGTTTGGGATTAAGTGAACGGCCCGTAGATGTCAATGCATTGCAGGCTTGTGCCGCCGTGGGTCAGATGGGATTGGTGGAGGCGTGGGCAGCTGGCTTTATCGGTCATGGTATTAAAACGGCCCAGGTCTTGTTGACTCATGATGATCTTAAACATCGTCAGCGATATCTGAATGCGCGCCAGACGCTGCGTACCCTGGCCGATTGGCAGGTCGTTCCGGTCATCAATGAAAACGATACCGTAGCTACCGATGAAATTCGCTTTGGCGATAACGATACCTTGGCTGCCCTGGTGGCTAATCTGGTCGATGCAGATCTGTTAATTATTTTGACAGATCAGGAAGGCATGTTTGACCGAGATCCCCGTTCCAGTTCAGAAGCGCGCTTATTCAGTGAGGTACGCGCTATGGATGATGCGCTGCTGGGTATGGCCGGCGGCGGGGGCTCCCTAGGGCGCGGAGGTATGTTGACGAAAGTGCGTGCAGCTCGCCTGGCTGCTCAATCGGGAGCCGCTACACTGATTGCTTCTGGCCGCCAACCTGAGGTGCTGACCCGCTTGATGTCAGGCGATACCTTGGGAACCCTGTTTGTACCTGATCAGGAGCCTTTAGCTGCCCGTAAACAGTGGCTGGCAGCGCACCTGCAGCATGCAGGACAGCTGGTGCTGGATGATGGCGCGGTCAGAGCGTTGCAGGTGCAGGGACGCAGCTTGTTGCCTGTTGGCGTCAGATCAGTGCAAGGCCAGTTTATGGCTGGCGAGGTGGTGGCCTGCGTCGATACCTTGGGGCATGCCGTTGCGGTTGGACTGGTTAATTACAGTGCTGACGAGGCTCGTAAAATAGCAGGTATCTCCAGTGAAAAAATTGCGATAATTTTAGGTTATCAGGATCATCCTGAGCTTATTCATCGTGATAATCTGTTTGTAGTTTAAGGGACCTAATGTTGTTGCGATGGCAGCGCCAGGGAGTCTGTGTATGGAAACACGCGCGCAAAGTTTACCGGTAGGTGAGTCCTTGCCTCAATGGCACCCAGTCGCTTGGCCAGTTCATCAGCGTATAGCTGGGCAACATTGTGTTCTGGAGCCGCTGGATACTGAGCGACATGCTCATGACCTCTACCAAGCTAATGCAGAAGATGCCCTAGGGGTTGATTGGACTTATCTGCCTTATGGCCCTTTCGCTAATTTCTCTGACTATCGGGCATGTTTAACCGGGTTGAGCCAGCAGAAGCATGCCCTGTTTTTTGCCATCGTCGACTCATCTAGCAATCAGGCGGTGGGATTGTTAGGTTTTCAGCGTATTGAGCCAGCCATAGGAGTGCTGGAAATCGCCCATGTTAAATTTTCGCCGCGACTGAAAAAGAGTCCGGCGGCGACAGAGGCTATGTATCTGATGATGCGGCATGCTTTTGCTGCAGGATACCGTCGTTATGAATGGAAATGTGACAGTTGTAATCATGCCTCTCGTCAGGCAGCACAAAGATTGGGTTTTGTCTTTGAAGGGATTTTTCGGCAAGCAACGGTTTACAAAGGTCGCAACCGTGATACGGCATGGTATTCGGTTTTAGATAGCGAGTGGCCTATTTTACAGCAGGCCTTCAAGGCTTGGCTCATGCCTGAGAATTTTGATCAACAGGGGCTCCAGCGTCGACGTTTGACGGATTTTAGGTAAATGATCCTGACCTATATCGGTTTTACCCGGATTGAACAGCAGGGTAGTTGAACAACGCTCCAGTGGTCGCTAGCCGATTATCAGTTTGTGCGTAAAACCCCGCCATTCATGGCGAGGATATAAGCATGCCGTTGACTGCTTGTTTTGAGCTGCCTATAATAACAGCATCAAGAGGATTGATACGTTGGCAACCAAGACCCTAAAAGTTCGAGTGCGTGACAAACACACCAAGGTTCTTGCAGCACAAGCAAGGGCGGTGAACTTTGTCTGGAATTACCTGAATGAGTTGTCCAGTCGTAGCATACGGGAGCGAGGCAAATTCCTTTC
>JAJZHP010000021.1 GCA_021804355.1 Pseudomonadota bacterium
TCCAAGGCTAATTCACATAAATTCATGGATCGAGCCTGATCGACGGCGGCCGTACCGGATATATTGGGGGCCATATCAGAGATTACAAGATCTACGGCTCTTCCCGCTATCATGCTTAACAGCGAATTAAAAACTTCTGCTTCCCTAAAATCACCTTGCAGGAACTGAACGCCTGCCAGGGCATCCATGGGCAGGATATCCGTTGCAATGACCACCCCACGATCACCTACCAGCCGCGCTGCAATTTGTGACCAGCTTCCAGGCGCCGCCCCTAAATCCAACATCACCATGCCAGGCCGAATCAAACGATCCTTTTCCTGTAATTCCATCAACTTATAGACAGCACGAGCACGATAACCCTCCTTCTGCGCTCGTTTGACATAAGGATCATCAAAATGCTCACGCAACCACGCATGACTACTCTTGCTTCGGGCCATGAATACCTGTTTCTCAAACCGGGACTGGAGACACTTCAGGGAATGACCTAGAATCGGCGTTTTAGCTGGATCTAGCTCATGGACGTTATAAGTTCAGCGCGTAATCCCCTATTTCGCGCCCTGTGCCAACTCCGCGATGAAGCTCGCGAACGTCGTCATACGGGCAGCATTTTGCTTGATGGGCCGCATCTCGTCCAGTCCCTGTTGCTCAGCGGTCACTTACCTCATCAATTTATCCTCACGGAAGCCGCTGCACGTCAACCTGAAATAGCTCAATTACTGATGCAGTGCCCCACCGTACCCCGTCTCTGGCTTAGCGAGGCTCGCATGTCAGAACTGAGTGAACTCCGCACCCCTCAAGGTATCCTGGCGGTTGCTGCCCGTCCGCAGCCTCACCTCCCCCCCAGTCAACATGCTGCTATCATGGATCGCATTCAGGATCCAGGCAATCTGGGTACCCTGCTGCGCACCTGCGCTGCAGCAGGTGTCACAGAAATATATTTATTACCTGGAACTACCGACCCCTACTCTCCCCGCTGCCTGCGCGCAGCTATGGGAGCCCATTTTCATTTGACCCTGCATGAAAATCCTACCGAGTTGTCGGCCTGGCTACCCCGTCGCTTGGCCGTTACTGTCTTGGAAGATTCCCTATCTCTGTATGAAACCGATCTGAGTGGCCCGTGGGCTTGGGTATTTGGCAATGAGGGCCAGGGCATAGACCCACAACTGCAAGTACAGGCTGATGCGCGTATTCATATTCCTATGGCGGCAGGGACTGAATCGCTGAATGTGGCAGCGGCGGCTGCCATTTGTCTGTTTGAACAAAGACGCCGCTATGGTGCTTGAGTTAAGATATCACCACATTAACAGAGCCTCGACGCCTATTATGAATCTTTCTGCCGAAGACAAAAAACACTACCGTAGTATTGGCCATCAGCTCAAACCTGTGGTGCTATTGGGCGCTCACGGTATCACTGAACCGCTCTTGCTGGAAATCAATCGTGCCCTTGATGATCATGAGCTGATCAAAGTACGCATCCATGGCGAAGATCGCGACAGTCGCGAGGCGGCCATCACCGCTATTCTTGCAGCTACCGGCGCAGTTGCCGTACAACGCATAGGAAAAATCCTGCTTTTACTGCGCCGCACAGAGAAACCCAATCCTCGCCTGTCCAATCTCATGCGCCATACCCGCGCTTGATTCCATGTAAAACGCCCCGAATTGCGGGGCGTTTTACGACACAGCTTACCACTTTTCAGTCACGAAACTTCGACAGCAAGCGCAGCATTTCCATGTACATCCAGATCAGCGTCACGACCAGCCCAAAAGCCCCATACCACTCCATGTACTCAGGCTGTCCTTCGTTAACCGAGGCTTCAATCTGAGCAAAATCAATGATCAGATTGAACGCCGCCAAACCTGTCACGAAGAAGCTAAATCCTATGCCTGCCAGTGAATGCGAGCCAATAAGAGGGGCTTCCACATGAAACATGCCCAGCACCATAGCGATGATGTAATACACCGCCACCCCCGCTGTGGCAACCACGACACCACGCACCAAACCTGGAGTCGCTCGCAACACCCCTGTGCTATAAGCAAGCAGCATCACCGCCATCGTGGCAAAGGTCAAACCAACGGCATTAAAAACCAGACCGCCGTATTTCTGTTCATACATGGCAGACACTGAACCTACCACCAAACCTTCCAGCAGCGCATAGACAGGAGCCAGTACGCCGGCCCACTGCGGCTTATTGATCAGCACCAGTACAGCAACCAGTCCACCGATAGCACCAAGCAAAGTGAGCCCCATGGCGGATGCAGGGTCCTGATAGAACTGATGCCAGCTGATACCTGCTGTGGCCACAACCATAGCCAGCAACATAGCAGCCTTGTTGGAAGTTCCGAGCAAGGTCGCCTTGCGACTGGTCACTTCACCCGTCGCTTCCAAGCGCTTACCCAATACCGGATTACTCGATCTTAGCATCCTCATAGCTCCTTATCAGACGTGCCTGACGGCATCGATTTCATACTCTACCACACCAGCTGGGGTTTGCACGGATACCACATCACCTACCACCTTTCCGATAAGAGCTCGCGCCATCGGAGAATTGACTGAAATCTTGCTCCGTTTGATGTCGGCCTCATCATCTCCAACGATCTGATAGGTTTTGGCTTCTTCACTATCCACGTTGATGATATCCACCGTTACACCAAAAATTACCTTCTCACCTGGCGGCATAGCCCTCACATCTATGATATGGGCACTGGAGAGTTTACTTTCAATATCCTGAATACGGCCTTCCGTAAATCCCTGCTGTTCACGCGCAGCATGGTATTCGGCATTTTCCTTCAGATCACCATGGGCCCTGGCTTCTGCAATAGCCTGAATAATACGCGGCCTCTCGATCATTTTAAGGCGATCCAGCTCTTCACGCAGTGCCTGGGCACCTTCACTGGTCATGGGAAAACGTTGCATTACAACAACTCCTTATGCAAATCCTGCAAACGGCGAACCTGAGCCACGGCATCGACCTGAATAGCCTGACATACGGCACGCGCCCCACTGATCGTCGTCGTATAATAAACCTTGGCCTGCAGCGCAGAGCGACGAATCGAGAACGAATCCTGCGTCGCCTGCTTGCCTTCCGTCGTATTGATAATCAGGCTGATTTCACCATTTTTCAACATATCCACGACATGAGGCCTGCCTTCCGTAACTTTATTAACGCGGCCACACTTAATGCCCGCTGCTTCCAGATCTCGTTGCGTGCCACGTGTAGCCACCAGATCAAAGCCCAGGCTGGTCAACGCATGGCCAATCTCTGGCAAATGCACCTTGTCAGAATCACGTACTGACAGAAAAGCGCGACCTCCCTCAGGCAATTTCTCATTGGAACCCAGCACTGCTTTGTGAAAAGCCTCGGCAAAGGTTGCCCCCACACCCATAACCTCACCCGTGGACTTCATTTCTGGACCGAGTATGGGATCAACGCCAGGAAATTTGGCAAATGGGAACACCGCTTCTTTGACACAAAAATAAGGCGGTATGATCTCACGCATAAATTGTTGCGACTCCAGGCTGCGCCCCGCCATACAGCGAGCAGCGACCTTCGCCAGGGATACCCCGATGCACTTGGAAACAAACGGCACCGTTCGTGATGCCCGAGGATTCACTTCCAGCACATAGACATCATCACCCTTGACGGCGAACTGCACATTCATTAAACCGATCACACCTAGCTCTTTGGCCATGGCTACACTTTGTGTACGCATAACATCGAGTACACTTGCCGACAACGAGTAGGTAGGCAAAGAACACGCTGAATCGCCGGAATGTATGCCCGCTTGTTCGATGTGCTGCATGATGCCGCCTATGACCACATCTTTCCCATCACTCACGCAATCCACATCGACTTCAGTAGCATCGTCCAGGAAACGATCGAGCAAAACAGGGCATTCATTCGATGCCTGCACGGCAACCCTCAAGTAGGTTCGCAGCTCTTCCTCGTTATGAACGATTTCCATAGCTCGCCCCCCTAATACGTAGGAAGGACGAACCACCAAAGGATAGCCAACATCACCCGCCAAACGCACCCCTTCTTCCAGGGAGCGAGCTAATCGATTAGGCGGCTGACGCAAATTCAAGCGCTCAACCATCTGCTGGAAGCGTTCCCGGTCTTCAGCACGGTCTATCGCATCCGGGCTGGTCCCAATAATGGGCACACCCGCTGCTTCCAAAAATTTCGCCAGTTTCAGCGGTGTCTGTCCACCGTATTGAACGATCACTCCTTCAGGCTTTTCGATGCGCACGATTTCAAGCACATCCTCCAGCGTTACCGGCTCAAAATAAAGACGGTCTGAAGTGTCATAGTCTGTGGATACCGTTTCGGGATTACAGTTGACCATGATGGTTTCAAAGCCATCTTCATGCATAGCCAAGGCAGCATGAACACAGCAATAATCAAACTCAATACCCTGACCGATACGATTGGGGCCGCCCCCTAATACCATGATCTTGCGCCGCGCACTTGGCTCCGCTTCACATGTTTCTTCGTAGGTGGAATACATATAAGCCGTCGTAGAAGCAAATTCAGCAGCACACGTATCCACCCGCTTATAAACAGGATGTACACCCAGATCGGTGCGGCGACGACGAACCTCTTTTTCACTAACCCCTATCAGGGTAGCTATCCGTGAATCAGCAAAACCCTTGCGCTTGAAACCCCACAGGGTCTGTCGGTCCAGTCCACCAAATCCTGCCAGACGTATCTGTTCTTCAGTTTTGATTAAATCAGCGATCTGAACCAGGAACCAGCGATCAATACGCGTCAATTCAAAAACTTCTTCCAAACTCATACCTAGGCGAAAAGCATCACCGATGTACCAGATGCGTTCAGGCCCTGGTGTATGCAGCTCATTACGCAGTCTGGAGAGTATCTCATCCTGATCTGCACTCAGGCGTGGATTAAATCCATCTGACCCCACCTCCAGCCCTCGCAAGGCCTTGTGCAGCGACTCCTGAAAAGTCCGGCCTATCGCCATGACTTCGCCCACAGACTTCATTTGCGTGGTCAGCGTAGGTGCTGCTTGCGGGAATTTTTCAAAATTGAACCGGGGAATCTTGGTAACCACATAATCGATCGACGGTTCAAAGGAGGCTGGCGTCATACCCCCGGTAATATCATTGCGCAACTCATCCAGAGTATAACCCACCGCCAACTTGGCAGCGACCTTGGCAATGGGAAAACCCGTCGCCTTGGAAGCCAGCGCTGAAGAACGTGACACACGCGGATTCATCTCGATCACGACCATGCGGCCATCATCTGGATTGATCCCAAACTGCACGTTGGAGCCTCCGGTCTCAACACCGATTTCACGCAATACCGCGATAGAGGCATCACGCATGATCTGATATTCCTTGTCCGTCAGGGTCTGAGCCGGAGCTACGGTAATCGAATCACCGGTATGCACCCCCATGGGATCAAAGTTCTCAATGGCACAAACGATGATGCAGTTATCATGACAATCGCGCACCACTTCCATTTCATATTCTTTCCAGCCGATCAGCGACTCATCGATGAGCAACTGACGAACCGGGGACATTTCAAAACCGCGTTCGCAAATATCGACGAATTCCTCACGGTTATAGGCAATCCCTCCGCCCGACCCCCCCAAGGTAAAGGACGGACGAATAATGCAGGGAAACCCAACCTGCTCAAGGATGGCGGCAGCCTCGTCCATCGTGTGGGCAATACCCGAACGCGGACATGCCAGCCCTATTCGACGCATGGCCTGATCAAATAATTCCCGATCTTCCGCCATGCGTATCGCTTCCTTGGAAGCTCCAATCAATTCCACGCCAAACTTGGCGAGTATGCCGTGCTTTTCAAGATCCAGAGCACAGTTCAGTGCCGTTTGCCCCCCCATAGTGGGCAATACGGCTTGTGGCCTTTCCTTCTCCAGAATACGCGCTACCGTTTGCCAGTTGATGGGCTCGATATAGGTTGAATCCGCCATGGCTGGATCAGTCATGATGGTAGCCGGATTGGAATTCACCAGGATGACACGGTAGCCTTCTTCTCGCAGTGCCTTACAAGCCTGAGCTCCCGAGTAATCAAATTCACATGCCTGACCGATAACTATGGGGCCGGCTCCGATAATGAGTATGCTGCTTATGTCTTCACGTTTTGGCATTTAGAGTTCTCAGCTGCGCGCCTGCATAAGGGCAATAAAATCATCAAATAGCGTGGCTGCTTCATGCGGACCAGGGCTGGCTTCCGGATGCCCCTGGAAACTGAAAGCGGGACGATCGGTGCGTCTGATCCCCTGCAAGGAACCATCAAAGAGTGACTTGTGGGTTGCTACCAGATGGGCCGGCATACTTGTCTCGTCCACCGCAAAACCATGATTCTGACTGGTGATCAGTACTCGGGATGTCGCTAAATCCTGTACGGGATGGTTAGCTCCATGGTGGCCGAACTTCATCTTTAGCGTCTTAGCGCCCGAAGCCAAAGCCAGTAACTGATGCCCCAAACATATCCCGAACAAGGGAATATCAGTGTTCAGAAAGTCGCGTATGGCTGCAATGGCATAACTGCAGGGTTCAGGATCACCTGGTCCATTGGATAGAAATATACCTTGCGGCTTCATGGCCAGAACTTCCGCGGCGGGTGTTTGTGCAGGAACCACCGTAATTTCACAGCCTCGATCCGCCAATAATCTCAAAATATTCTGTTTGACACCAAAATCATAAGCAACGACACGAAACCTGGGGGCGGCGGCTGGAATATAGCCCTGGCCCAGCACCCAACTGCCATGTGACCATGCATACGCCTTGGACGTCGTCACTTCCTTGGCCAGGTCCCTGCCCTTAAGCCCCGAAAAGGCACGCGCACGCGCTAATGCAAGCTCTGCATCTACCTCTGTGCCAGCCATAATACAGCCGTTCTGGGCCCCCTTTTCACGCAACAGGCGGGTAAGTCGCCGCGTATCAATATCCGCGATAGCCAGAACCTTGTTCTGCTGCAGGTAATCTGAGAGGCTCATGGTGGATCGCCAATTACTCACAGTTTGGCTGCTATCTCGAATAATAAGACCTGCTGCCCAAACTCGGTCAGATTCGGCATCCTCAGCATTGATGCCGGTATTACCTATATGCGGATAAGTCAGGGTGACCATTTGCTGGCAATAAGAGGGGTCTGTCAGGATTTCCTGATAGCCGGTCATGGCGGTATTAAAGACCACTTCTCCGCAGCTGATTCCATCAGCCCCTATGGAAACTCCACGAAAGATACTGCCATCTTCCAGGACTAGAATGGCGGGTTTACTCAAAACGACCTCCCGAGGCGGTACTTGCAAAACACGCGTTCACAAAAAAGCGAGAAGGAACTTGTCCATCTCGCTTCCTGAATAGCGTTGTCATTGATGGACATATTCTACGTCAAATACACCCTGACTGTCCATGCAGAAGCTGGTAGGTATGTACGGATATCCTGAGCTATGCTGTTTTCAATGTACTGGGCACTGGAATAACGATATGGCTAACCACCTTCCTCCTGCGGTCACGGACCAGTTGCGCGAGCAACTGGATGGCAGGGGATGGCGACTGCGCTTTCCTGAGCCCCTGGAAAGCGAATATCAGGAAGACTATGCGAAACGTTATCAGTCCCATGTTACCTTGGCCATGCTGCTGGGGTTGGTTGCGCTTATAGCCTGCGGCATTGGCGACTGGATGTGGATGCGTGACCGCTACTCGATGATGTGGGTCATACGTTTGGCGGTATGCATTCCCATGTTGATATTGTTCATGCTGGCTCGTCGCCCTAGTAGCCGTCCATGGCTACAATGGTTGATCTTGCTGGATGCCCAAGCCGGTGCTTTGGGCATACTCATTTTTGCCGGCATGGCCTTGCCCCCGATACGATACTACTATGAGGGAAGCATTTTGCTGGTCATGCTGGTGGTGTTCGTGCTGTCCCGCCAGCAATTCTGGTACGGATTGCTCAGCGCCGCTATCATGGCCAGCATGAGTAACGCATTCATTCTTGTCATCGACCATAGTGACCAGCTTGTACTGCTTTCACGCGAATTTATTTTATGCTTTGGCATGATTTTCGTGCTCACCGGAAACTTTCTTATTGATCGTTCCTTGCGTCAACATTATCTACAAATGCGCCTACTGGACTTAGATAACCGCGGCCTGGAAGCAACCAACCTCAGGTTACAGTACCTGACCGCTATCGACGGCCTGACCATGATCGCCAATCGCCGTGCTTTGGACAGCTCACTCAGTACGGAATGGACTCGTGCTTTGCGCAAAAAAGAATCCATTTCCCTGCTGATGATTGATGTTGATAATTTCAAACAATATAACGACATGTACGGCCATCTTGCGGGAGATTCCTGCCTCAGGGACATTGCCAGTACCCTGCGCCCTTTTGCGCGACGTCCCGGTGATCTGGCAGCGCGTTATGGCGGTGAAGAATTTGCAGTTATACTGACAGGCACACAAGAAAGTGACGCCCTCGCCGTAGCTGAATCGATACGTAACGAAATCGTTGCCCTGTCCATTCCCCATAGCCGATCCAGCCATGGAGCCGTCACGGTCAGCATCGGTGTCGCCAGTATGATTCCTCATGCCTCCCACCGGCAAGAAGACCTCTACGCACAGGCGGACCAGGCGCTATACCGGGCCAAACGCAGTGGTCGTAATCGAGTCGTCGCTACCGGAGAATTCCGCGCATGAACTCCCTGGAACGTTCGCAACAACTACGAGATTTACATCAAGCCCTCACGACAAGAAATGGGCGTAGCCTGAAGTTTCCCCTTGATCTGGAAACCGGCTTTCAGGAATCTTATGCTCGCCGCTACCATGCCCATATACAGCTAGCTGGCTTGCTAGGCCTAATTGCGCTGGTAGCAACCGCTCCCTGGGACTATATCCTGACGCCCAGTATCGCTGTCGTCACCTGGAAAATCAGGATCGTAGCTTCGGTACTGCTCATGACCAGTCTTGCCTATTCCAACCTCGAGCAATCATTGCGACATCAACAACTCCTGATTACGCTGAATGCTACCGTATGCTTTATGACCGTATTACTGATTTCTGAATGCCATCAATCGCCACTCAGGGATTACTATGCCGAGGGCAGCATATTGGTCCTTATAGGCGCCTTCGTCATATCCCGTTTACAGTACTTCTGGGGAAAAGTGACCGCCACGATCATGGCAGTATGCCTGGCTCTCCATTTGCTGATGATGCACGCCGATGCTGAACTAGCCACCATACAGGTTTTCGTATTGACCCTGGGCCTGCTCTTTGCCTTACCCGGCACCTATTTGATGGAACTGTCCTTGCGACAAAACTACCTGCAGTCTCGTCTTTTGAATCTGGAACATAAATCCTTAGAAGATTCTCGGCTACAACTGGATATCCTGACCTCGACAGATGGCCTGACCCATATTGCCAACCGCCGCAGCTTTGATGCCGCTCTGGAACAGGAATGGAACCGTCAGCAACGCGCTGAAGTCCCGCTATCCCTGATGATGCTGGATGTCGATCATTTCAAAAAATATAACGACCACTACGGCCACTTGCAGGGCGATGAATGTCTACGCAAAATAGCGAGGGCCCTGGCTGGTTTTGCCCGCCGCCCCGGCGACCTGGCTGCTCGTTACGGTGGAGAGGAGTTTGTACTGATGCTGCCAGGCATCCGTCAGGATGATGCCGAAGAATTGGCCCGCCAGGTGGTCGAGACGGTAGCAAATCTGGATCTACCACACGCCGGCTCGTCATGGCAGAAGGTAACCGTCAGCCTGGGCGTTGCCAGCATGATTCCCATCCCGGGCGCAGGCCCCGACCAGTTGATCCTGCGTGCTGATGATGCCCTCTACCAAGCCAAGGGGGCCGGGCGCAATCGAGTTTGCGCTTATCACTATACCGCTCCCCCTGAATCTTCAGGGGGTTAAGTTCAAGACCCCGATACGGTCATTCTCCAGGGAGCCTAGCACCAGCTGTCCATGGCGCCTATGGGCCGAGGTAATGAACCTCAGATGATTACCTGATGGATCCTGCAAGCTACGTAGTGTATGTCCCTTGCTATCAAGCTCAAGCACCCAGCCCTGGTGTGACGGCCCTGGCCACATAAAACGTGGTAATACGGCCATGCGCTCGCGCAACCAGGTATGCCTTGCCAAAAAATCGATATCAGGGCGCCTTGGTGTTGGTAAGGCTACCCAGACATGACCCTGGCTATCCACATCGATATTGTCAGGCATGCCAGGTAGATTATCAGCAAAGACTTCATGCTGACCTGCATGCGTGCCCTTCAGCCAGTACCTCGTAATACGATATCGCCAGGTCTCGGCAACCAGCACTGACTGTCCGTCTGGCATCACCGCTACCCCATTGGCAAAATAGAGATCCTTCAATAAAGTACGCGTCGTTTTCGTGGCTGGATCATAGACCAGCAGTCTGCCATAGGGCCGCCCTTCCAGCATATCCAGCAGATAATCACGCTGTGACCAACGCCAGCTGGCATCGGTGAAGTATATTTTACCATCAGCGGCACGATCCAGATCATCGGTAAAACCAAACGGGACACCGTCGGCGCGATCCGTCAGCACACGCACTTGTCCGGACAGATCCACCTGCAGCAGGCCACGGTAAGCATCGCAGACCACCAGATGCCCCCTACCATCCAGCACCAGTCCTAGGGGACGACCTCCTGTTCTGGCTATGGTTTCGACATGATCCCCCTCAACACGCACAATTCGACCGTCTGCCAAACCCGCATAGACATGCCCTGAAGCATCAATTTCCACATCTTCCGGCCCTATGATCTGACCCTGAGCCCACAAGACGGCTGCTTGCAAAGCATGGTTCTCCGGAGGAACTTGTAAACGATCAGGCTGCCAGGCAACGGCTCGGAAGGGAGCAGGCCATACCAGAAACAGCACCACCAGACCTAGCAGCACCAGCATCAGAGCGCGCATAAATAAGCTCATAAAGTCAACCCCAGCACTTGCCGCATCGTATAGTGACCGGGAGGTTGGTCTCCTACCCATAAAGCGGCACGAAGAGCGCCTTGAGCAAAATTCATGCGACTACTCGCCACATGTCTAATTTCAAGGCGCTCACCCTCTCCCATAAACCAAACCTGATGATCACCCACGACATCCCCTCCCCTTAAACTATGCATACCAATTTGCCCTTGCGGTCTCTCCCCGGTATGTCCCTGACGACCATGTACCAGGGCCGTGGTCAAATCCCTACCCTGGGCCAAGGCAACTGCTTCACCTAGCATCAAGGCGGTGCCTGACGGGGCATCTACTTTATGACGGTGATGTGCTTCCATAATTTCAATATCAACGCTCTGTCCAAAAGCCCGCGTTGCACGCTCTATCAAATCCAGGCAAATGGTTATACCCACGGAATAGTTTCCGGAAATAACCATGGGAATCTGTTCAGAGAGGGCTCCGAGTTCACGAAACTGTTCTGACGTAAAGCCTGTGGTGCCTATGACCATAGGCTTACCCTGAGCCGCGGACAGGCGGGCATGTTGCAGGGTTGGCTCAGGCAAGCTGAAATCTACCACCAAGTCTATCCCCGGCAACACCGATGATAAGTCACCGAGTACAGACACGCCTAAACGCCCCACGCCTGCCAATTCTCCCGCATCCTGCCCCAAAAGCAGACTGCCTGGATATTCAAGGGCAGCACCCAGGGTGATACCGGTTTCATGCTGAATAGCCTGTATCAATGACCGGCCCATACGTCCGCCCGCACCACAAACCGCTACACGCTTCATGTTCCTACCTCTACCGATACCAAGGTCGCAGTGTCGCGCAACTGTCACACAAAAAAAAGCCCGTTACAAATCCGTGATGCTTGCTTTTCGCGGGCGCCATTTCATCCTTATACTCTAGACAGATCCTCACAAGAGACTACCGTATGCGATTTCTCCTGACAGGTGGCACAGGTTTCCTGGGCTCCGCCCTGGTGCGCAAACTGGACAATCATGGTCACCATCTAACCGTGCTATCACGACAATCATCCTTGCCCCAGGCTTGGAAAAATATGAATGTACGTTTGATCGACGATATTTTTTCCTTGCGAGAATCTGATTATTTTGATGTCGTGATCAATCTGGCAGGAGAAGGCATCGCTGACCGCCCCTGGTCACCCGCACGCAAAGCCATATTACGTGCCAGCCGCCTGGCTACAACGGAAGAACTTCTGCGTGCCCTTCGGGGCCTCAATACGCCCCCCCGACTTTTACTCAGTGGCAGCGCGACAGGTGTCTACGGACACTCCACTCCCGGAGAAGTCGATGAGACCACAGCCATTATTTCTCAACAAGAAGATTTTGCACAGCAGCTATGTCTGGACTGGGAGCAGGCTGCTTGGCAGGCCCATAGCAGCATGCGCGTTGTATTACTGCGTTCAGGCGTGGTGCTAGGCCCGGGTGGAATGCTCAAACGCATGCTGCCTGCATTTCGCCTGGGGCTAGGAGGCAGACTCGGTGATGGCCTGCAAATGCTGTCCTGGGTACATATCGAGGACTGGGTAGGCATGGTCATGCATATTTTACAAACAGAACAGGCCCAGGGCCCCTATAACCTGACAGCACCTGAACCAGCCAGTAACCGTCAGCTGACACAACTGCTAGCCTCCCACCTCCGCCGTCCCAGTTTATTGCCTCTACCTCGGGGCCTGCTGCAACTAACCCTCGGAGAGATGAGTCAACTCCTGCTGGGTAGCCAGCAAGTGCTGCCCACAGCCCTGCTGGCTCTGGGCTATGAATTTCGTTATCCCAGGCTCAATGAAGCCATCTCCCAGCTTTTTCCACAATACGCCCCCAGAACTCCCACCAGGCAAAACTAGTGTAGGCCGTCGCACGCCTTTGCGGAAAAAACCATAACAGCGGTGAATTTGGCAGCCGATAGTAATCCACGGCAGCGGCATAAGGTCTGAGACCTGCCGCCTGAAATTCCTCCTTGGCCCTGGGCATATGCAAAGCCTGGGTCACCAGGATCACTTCCCTACCACGACCCAGTATATTTGCGACATCTACCGCATTTTCATGGGTATTTCTACTCTGATCTTCCTTAAAAACACGGGAAGGATCCAGCGCAAAATCCTGAATCAGACTACGCCGCATCAAGTCTGCTTCTGCAACCTCGCCCGGCAGAACAGCACCGCCACTGACCAAAACAGGTAAATGATAGCGGCGTGACAGGGCTGCACCATAGCGCAGACGCTCCAGTGTATTTAAGGCAGGGACATCCTGATTATCGTATTCAGGTGCTTGCCGTAGCCTTCCTCCCCCCAAAACCACGATCATTGCCTGAGGAGGGGGCTTGATCATCGCCGGTGTAGTCAGCGTTTGCCCCACGACCCAGGCAGTTATCGGCAACGTTGGCAGCAATAGTGCGGCGGCTACCACACCCGCTGTCCAGCGTATCCGAAAGTGTAAAAGTACACACCAGAGAACCAATTGCGGCACAGGCGACAACAGCAAAGATTTGAGTGCCAAATGCAGCAACATAGGAATATCTCCAAGTAAGATGGGAATGATGATGGTTTTGCAACCAGCTCTTGGGTATTCTAACGTGTCTTGATAGCAGCCTGAATGTAGCCATGCACGAACTTTATGATCCCGCCCAACTAGAACCCGAAGCCCAACGCCATTGGGAAGAAAAAAATGCCTTTTGTGTCAATGAGGATGATCCTCGTGAAAGGTTTTATTGCTTATCCATGTTTCCTTACCCTTCAGGCAAGTTACACATGGGGCACGTCCGCAATTACACCATCGGTGATGTCATTGCTCGCTACCAGCGCATGCAGGGCCGTCAGGTTCTGCAACCCATGGGCTGGGATGCTTTTGGACTGCCCGCAGAAAATGCTGCCCTGAAAAACCAGGTGGCGCCTGCAGCCTGGACTTATGCCAATATTGATGACATGCGTCAACAGCTTAAAGCGCTGGGCCTGGCTATCGACTGGTCACGGGAGATCACCACGTGTCGGCCAGAGTATTATCGCTGGGAACAATGGCTGTTCACTCGCCTGTTCAAAAAGGGAGTGATTTATAAAAAGCATGGCATCGTCAACTGGGACCCCGTCGATCAGACCGTATTGGCCAATGAGCAAGTCATTGATGGCAAAGGATGGCGCTCCGGTGTTCCTGTAGAAAAGCGTGAAATTCCGATGTATTACTTCGCTATTACACGCTATGCCGAAGAGTTGCTGGCTGATCTTGATCACCTCGATGGTTGGCCTGAGCAGGTCAGAACCATGCAAAAACACTGGATAGGCAAATCTACAGGCATGGAGATTGTCTTCCCGTATGCAGAAGGCCCTGGTCAGCTCAAAGTATTTACCACACGGCCTGACACGCTTTTTGGTGTCACCTATGTGGCTGTCGCTGCCGAGCACCCTTTGGCGCAACAAGCTGCCACGACGCAACCTGAACTGGCGGCTTTTGTGCAAAGTTGCATGCAGGGTTCTGTAGCAGAAGCTGATGTCGCTACGCAGATTAAACGGGGCATGCCTACCGGATGCCATGTGCTGCACCCCTTGACCGGAGCTCCCATCCCTGTGTGGGTAGCCAATTACGTTCTGGCCAGCTATGGCGAAGGTGCTGTGATGGCTGTGCCCGCCCATGACGAACGCGACTTTGAGTTCGCCACCCGCTATGGCCTACCTATCCATGCCGTTGTTCTGAACACAGAAGGCCATCCTCCAGCAACCGATCAGGCTTATACGGAAACAGGACGACTGTTTAATTCTGGCGAACTCAATGGACTCAATTTCTCTGAAGCCTTTGTTCGTCTCGAAGCCATGCTCAAGGCCCGCGAACTGGGTCAGTCGCGCATACAGTTCCGTTTACGTGACTGGGGTATATCCCGACAGCGCTACTGGGGCTGCCCTATTCCCATAATTCACTGTCCCACTTGTGGCGATGTTTGCGTGCCTGATGATCAGTTACCTGTCGTCCTACCCGAACATGTCATTCCCGATGGCGCCGGTTCGCCGCTAGCGCGTATGCCCGAGTTCTACCAGTGTCGTTGCCCGGAGTGTGGAGCTGAAGCAAAACGTGAAACCGACACCATGGATACCTTTGTGGAGTCCTCCTGGTACTATGCCCGTTATACCTCACCACATTGCCAAACACAGATGGTTGATCCCGTCGCGGCTGCCCGTTGGTTACCCGTGGATCACTACATCGGCGGTATCGAACATGCGATCTTGCATCTGCTCTATGCACGCTTCTTTCATAAATTGATGCGTGACGAGGGACTGGTTCAAGGAGCGGAGCCCTTTGCTCGTCTGCTCACACAGGGTATGGTGGTGGCAGACACCTTTTATCGTCAGGAAGCCAACGGTAGCCGGACCTGGTTCAACCCCGCCGAGATTGAGCTTGAACTCGATGACAAGGGGCGCATGCTTAACGCCCGCCTACGAGCTGACCAGCAGCCAGTCACGCATGGCGGCATTGAGAAAATGTCGAAGTCGAAAAACAACGGCGTCGATCCACAACATATGATCGATAAGTTTGGAGCCGACACGGCACGACTGTTTATGATGTTTGCAGCTCCTCCTGATGCCAGCCTGGAATGGCATGAGGCTGGCATAGAAGGAGCCCAGCGATTCCTGCGCCGTCTCTGGAAAGCTGCTCATGTCTGCTTACAGCGTAAACCTCTTCCTGCCGGTGACTACTCACCCGAAGGGAAAGAGCTGCATCGTAAAACGCATGAAACTATTGCCAAGGTTAGCGATGATATGGGACGGCGTTTGACATTTAACACCGCCATTGCCGCCGTCATGGAATTACTCAACCATATTACCCGCCAGCAACCTCAGACCCAGGGTGACGTAGATTGCGAGCGCAATGCCCTAAAACAGGCTGTCCTGTTGTTGTCTCCGATCACACCTCATATTACACACCACCTTTGGCATTGGCTGGGAGGGCAAGGGGACTGTATCGATGCACCCTGGCCGCAGGTGGATGCACAAGCTCTGGCGCGTAGTGAGGCTGAGCTGGTGGTGCAGATCAATGGAAAATTGCGGGCTCGTTTGAACGTACCTGCCGATGCTTCAGAAGCAGATATCGAAGCCTGGGTCCTGGGACACGTTGATATACAGCGCCATCTTGAAGGGAAAAAACCGAGGAAAATCATTCAGGTGCGCGGCAAATTAATTAACCTGGTGGTGGCATGAGAACCCACATTGCCTTAGGACTGGCGCTGTTGCTGTCCGCCTGTGGATTTCATTTGCGCGGACAGTTCTCCATGCCTGAATACTTGCAGGTGCTGAACATCCAAGTACCCAAAGATGCCACGCAGCTTAAACAACAATTGCAACGCATGCTCGAATACAGTGGCGTCCATGAGGGCAAGGAAGGATACCACCTCATCGTTACACGAGAGAATATTACCCAGCAATCCTCAATTTTTGACCCGCGCGTACAATTGGCTAATACCCATGTGGTTTATACCTTGGAGTACAAGGTGGAATCCAGCGATGGCAAGCTAAGACTAACCGGCCGTCCCATCCTTGAACAAAATGATTTTCAAAGTTCACCCAACCAGATCAACGGTTCCACAGCAGAAATGGATCTTATCGTCGATGAGATGAGAAAAGATGCTGTTGAGCAACTGGGAAGGCGGCTGGAGGCTATCAAACCCAGCCAGTTCACCTCCTATGCTGGTAACGCGCCATGAAACTGCGACCCGAACAATGGGCAGCACACCTGCAGCAAAATTTGCTACCCATTTACCTGATCAGCAGTGATGAAACCCTGTTGCAGCAAGAAGCCTTGGATGCCCTGCGGCAAGCATCACGGCAGCAGGGTTTTGATGATCGTTTGCGCATCGATGTCGACAAATCCTTTGAGCCAGCCCAACTGCTGGAAGAATGCCAGAGCCTCTCGCTGTTTGGTGACCGCAAAATTATTGAATTGCGTTTACCCAAAACCCCGGATGCTGAACTCGCCAAAGTTCTGATCAAACTATGTCGGGCGCCCAGCCCTGAACATCGTGTCATTCTCAGCTTGCCTCTACTTAACCGGCGCGATCAGGATGCCGAATGGGTCAAGGCCATCGACAGCGCAGGAGTTATGATGCTTCTGCCCAGTATGGCGGGAGCAGCTTTCGCTGCCTGGCTGAAACAACGCCTGCAGTCACAAGGCATGCTGCCTGATGATGAAGTATTGCAGCTGCTGATCGAGCGCACAGAAGGTAATCTGCTCGCAGCTGCTCAGGAAGTTGATAAATTACGCTTACTCAACGGTCCTGGCCCTTTAGACCGGGACACTTTGCGTCATAGCACTGCAGATTCCGCGCGCTATGATGTCTATGAGCTGGCTGAAGCAGCTCTCTCCGGACAGACACACCGGGCCCTGCGTATGCTGGATCAACGCCTGGAGGAAGGTGAGGCTCCTTCCTTGATTTTATATCCACTGGTCAATGATCTGCGCACGCTGCTGCAGGCACAATTCATGGTTCAACAGGGAGTCGCGCCCGCTATTGCCCTGACCCGAGCTGGGGCCTGGAGCAGTCGCCAACCTACGCTGCAACCTGCACTGCGCCGCCTCGGTCCGCGCACCCTAAGATCGCTGATGAATCTGGCCCATGATATCGATCGAGCCATCAAAGGACGCAGCGATCATCCTCCTATTGACAGCTTGCGCCGGTTGATCGCTGCTCTATCCGGAAGCCCCCTGTTCAGAAGCAGCGCTGCCGTGCGATGATGTCAGGATCAGAAACGGCAACCTAGCTTGGAGCGCCATGCAGCCATCGCGTACGGACACATCCAGCATATCCTTTACGGCACATTATACTGGCTACGTTTGGTATAAGCAGCGTTGGTCAGATCCTGCTTTTGTTACCCGCAAAGGTCGCTTGCTGCATGCTTTGCTGCAACCGCTTGAACTCTTGGCTCGTGCCGTTTTAGGTACGGATATCAGGACCACGTTGTTAACACGTCACGCCCTGATCGACAGGGAATTGAACAAAAATCTTGCCCAAGGCCACCTTCAGGTCCTGGAACTGGCAGCTGGCTTGAGTCCGCGTGGGTGGGCTTTGCGCCAGAAAATCGCCCAGCTGCATTATGTGGAAACAGATCTACCCGCCATGGCGCAACATAAAGCTGACCTGCTGTCGCGCTTAGGGGCTAATCCCGGCTTTCATCACGTGGTCACTTGCAACATTCTTGCTGACCATGGTGATGACAGTCTGGAGAGCGTATTAACCCGACATTTTGATACCCGGCTACCCATTACGGTCATCAGTGAAGGCCTGGTCAATTATTTCCCCCGACCTGTCATCAATGCTTTCTGGGCTCGCTTATCGCTGGCGCTGGCTCATTTCCCTTCAGCATGCTACCTCACCGATGTCTACACTGAAGTCCACGAGCATCGCTTTGCCGGCCTTATTCGCAAAGCTAACCGCATGTTATCCCTGTTAACCCGCAGCACCTTCACCCTGCATTTTAAGGATCACGAAGAGGCTCAGCGGCAATTTCACCAAGCCGGCTTCGATCGTGTGGAAGTTTACGACCCTAATCTTGAGTTGAAAGGAACCGGACTTCCTCTGGCTCGAGGGGGAGCGGTGGTGCGGGTCCTACGCGCCGATCAAATCGCAGGTTGACTTATAGGGAGGGTGCCCTGGTCAACCTGCGTCAAACCATCTCAGCTAGCCCGGTAGATACGCAAGACTTCACCCATGGCCTCCTGGGAAGATTTTGCGTAACGCTGACGAAAGAATGTTTCATCATCCAGCAGCGCTTTCAACTCATATGCAGTTTCAAAACTACCGTGCTTAAACAAACAACGCATCGTGTTTTCGCCATGCTCAAACACCAGCAACTCTATACGCAACGGTGAGCCTTCCAAGCATAAAATCAAATCACGCGAATGCTCGGCCAGGGAGAAACTTTGTTCTTCATAGGTCAGCAAACAACCAAAGAAATTCATATCATGTACATTCACCGGAATATCAATGGCAATCGAACCATCTACCGGAGAAACACTGATGACCCTGGCCCGTGGATTACAAGGTATGAAACGGGGTTCACCGCGGTGCTCCACCTGTAAGAAGGTACCCGGCTCATAGACTCTAAGCCCGGTATGTTCACGGAGATCATCGCCACGCAAGAAGCCTGCAAACATGCTCATCGATGTATCCCTGCGCTCCAGTTGCGCGACATGATCAGCATCCTTAATCAGGGCAAAAGTAGCATTAGGGCAACGCGCTGCAAAATTTGCATTTTCGAATGGCATGGTGAAGTTGTCATACTCACCCGTAGCCACGAGCACAGGGCAGGTTGGATACCCTAAGATGCTTTCCACTTCCAGAAGGCGCCTTGCATTAATCCGATAGCGGTCCTGATCATTAGCCCCAAAGCTACGCATCTGACGATGAAATAATCGGCGTGTCGTATCGGTGATCTCTGTTTCCGGGAGACGAGCATGATTGACCAGGTACAGCACCACCGCCTGACCAAACTCATCCAGGCGTCCTTCATCCAGGGTGCGCAGCGACTCTTCCAGCAACATACGCCAACTCTTGCGAGGACGCGTCAAAATACCGGTAACCAGCAATTTATCGGTACTTTCCGGATATTTGTAGGCAAACGTACTGGCAATCACGGAGCCTAAGGACAACCCCATGAGTGAAACCTTGTTCAATCCAGTCTTGATCACCCACTGGTGTAAAAGATCCGCCAGATCTTCCATCCCGAGTTCTGGTGACAGTTGATCATTTTCACCCAGAGAGGGCAGATCCACCATCACCACCGGCACCACCTGCAGCAGATGCTCCAGACAGTATTTAAAAGAATTGAAGTTTTGAAACGCGCCACCTAGCATCACCAACGGCAAACGTGTACAGCCTTCAGGGCCTTTGAATGCCAAATAATTGATGCGCCATCTTCCAACATAATCTTGAGATGGAGGCTGCTTCAGCGAGTTACGTGCATAGTCCTTGAATTCCATGATCACGACCCCTACGGCTTAGCCGTTTTTTTGTTATATTATTTTTATCCGGCGGAGGGCAATCCATACCTTCAGGCCGGGAGTTAATCCTACACGCTATGAAAAATATTTTCATCGCTTGGGCTAATTCCTCCGACATGCGGCGGAACATGCGTACTCTGTTTTAACCTACATTGCCATGATATGCACAAGTTACATGCCTAAACACCGAAAAGTGATCGATGTGAAATTGCTGCCTTCGTATAGACATCATCAATGCTATACGTATTTAATCTATCGATGTATTAAGTTATTTAACCGTGGCGCATTGGAGAGTGAACAGGTAAGCCACAAAGCTGGGATTGCTCCGCAGTCCGCGCTCTGCCTACCCGGCATGCAGGCCGAGGTCTCACGCAAATAATCATGAACATAGCTGAATATATGCAACGCATTGGACAACAGGCCCGATCCAGTGCACGCCCCTTGGCCAGTTCTACGACCTTGCATAAGAATGCCGGGCTGCAGGCCATTGCTCAATATCTGAACGATCAACAAGATCAAGTCCTCGCCGCCAATGCTGAGGATATGCGCGCTGCGGAAGCTGAACATCTTGACAGTGCCCTGCTTGATCGCCTTGAACTAACCCCTGCCCGCTATGAAGACATGTTGGATGGGCTACAACAGGTAATCGACCTTCCCGACCCTATCGGGGAAATCTTAGGCATGCGTTATCGCCCCTCCGGCATACAATTAGGTCAGATGCGTGTCCCCCTGGGGGTCGTTGGCATCATCTATGAGTCCCGTCCGAATGTGACCTTAGAGGCCGCTGCGCTGTGTCTGAAATCTGGCAATGCAGCCATCTTGCGAGGGGGATCAGAATCCTTGCGCTCCAACCAGGCCCTGGCGCGCGCCATCCATGCCGGCCTTCAGTCCAGCGGCTTGCCGCTGCATGCTGTTCAGGTCTTAGAAACTCGGGATCGCGCTGCCGTTGGCAGGTTGGTCAGTATGCCTGAGTATGTCGACGTCATCGTGCCTCGCGGCGGCAAAGGACTGATCGAGCGTGTCAGTGCTGAGGCCAAGGTTCCGGTCATTAAACACCTCGATGGCATTTGCCATGTCTATATTCATGCCGATGCTGACCTCGACATGGCCTTACGCATAGCCATGAATGCCAAAACCCATCGTTATGGCGTCTGCAATGCCATGGAAACGCTTCTGATCGATAGTAATCTTGCCGCCAGCATGCTGGATCGTTTGGTTCCCGCCATGCAGAGCCAAGGTGTCGAACTGCGCGGCTGCCCCCGCTGCCTCGAACTCTGTCCGAACGCCATGATACCGGCCACAGAAGATGACTGGCGTACTGAATATCTGGCTCCCATTTTATCGCTACGGATTGTGGACCATGTCGATGCCGCCATGGACCATATTGATACCTATGGCTCGCATCATACCGATGCCATCGTCACCAATAATCTGGACATAGCTCGACGTTTTATCAACGAAGTAGACTCAAGTTCTGTGATGGTGAATGCCTCGACGCGGTTTGCTGACGGCTTTGAATACGGTCTCGGTGCTGAAATTGGCATCTCTACCGATAAATTTCATGCTCGTGGCCCCGTAGGACTGGAAGGACTGACTTCACTTAAATGGATAGTCCTGGGTAATGGCCAGATACGCGGTGGCTGAGTTCTGGTGTTTGCTTGGGGGATCGTTTGACCCGGTACATCGCGGCCATGTTAAATTGGCCGCTGCTTTGCATGCTCTGCTGCCCAACAGCCGTATCGTGATGATGCCGGCCGCCCGCTCACCGCTTAAACAGGATGTCACTGATTTCAAACATCGGGTGGCCATGCTGAAGCTGGCTACGCAAGATCATCCTGAAATCATCATTGATGACCGCGAAGGGAGACGGCCGCCACCCTCATACACCATAGACACCTTACGATCATGTCGTGCAGAATTTCCGGATATCAGTTTAGGGCTGGTTATCGGTGAGGATGTGCTGGCCGATCTGCATCGCTGGAAGTCTTGGCATGAACTTCTCGAGGTAGCGCATCTGTTGATTATCTCCAGACCACACCCGACCTCCCTCAGCCCACATCCTGAGGTCAGCGCCTGGTTGCAACAGCATGCTGCACCGCTGCACGCCTTGAAAAAACACCAACAAGGGCTTGTGGTGCACATAGAAACTCCTCTTTTTGAGGAATCATCAACACAACTGCGCCAACAGTTAGCTGCCGGCGATCACCCAACCCTATCCGGCTTGCACCCGGACGTGGCAAACTATATAAGCACGCATCATCTTTACCTGACCGGAGCCCCCCAGAACCCATGCAGCCAACTTCCAACCATGACGCCCCCATCACGACTCCCTTAGCGGATACTCTTGTCGCCGCACTGGAGGATCTCAAAGCAGTCAACATCAGTGTACTTGATGTCCGTACCTTGACGTCGCTGGCAGATACCATGATTATTGCCAGTGGCACCTCTTCTCGGCACGTCAAAGCACTGGCTGATCAGGTGCAAGACAAGGCGCGTGAAGCTGGCTATCGCCCTATTGGGGTTGAGGGCGAACGAGAAGCTGACTGGATTCTGGTAGATTTTGGATCAGCCATTGTCCATGTCATGTTACCCGCTACTCGAGGCTTTTATGACCTGGAACGCCTCTGGGGCGCTCAACCTAGCTGATGAAGATTCGATTGCTGGCCGTGGGCACCGGCATGCCTCCATGGGTACGACAGGGTTACGAGGCCTATGCCCAGCGACTTACCCGAGATGTACAGCTGGAGTTGCTGGAAATACCTGCAGGTCATCGCAGCAAATCGGCTGATTTACATCGCCTGACTGAAAAAGAAGGCCGCGCACAACTAGCTGCCGTTCGTCCCGGAGACACCCTGATAGCCCTGGATTTAGCCGGCAAGTGCCTCAGCACAGAAAAACTAGCGGATACCCTGCAGCAATGGCTGTTGCAGGGACAGACTATCTGCCTGGCTATTGGAGGCCCGGAAGGATTGGATGAAGCTGTCCGTCAACAAGCCGCCTGGAACTGGTCCTTATCCCCCCTCACGCTACCGCATCCTTTGGTGCGTATTCTGGTCGCTGAACAGATTTACCGCGCCTGGACGCTGTTGCAGGGGCATCCCTACCACCGTTAATACCTGATAGACTAAAATTGTCGGCCGTTATGCTTTAGAATGGCGTTTTACTCCTGAATAGTTCAGCATGGCTCGCCCCATCAATATCAAAGATAACGAAGTTGAAAGCAGGCTTTTTCGTCAACGAGCCTGGATTATGGCCTTGCTGGTAGGGCTTGCTCTGTTACTTTTGCTAGGGCGTTATTTTTATTTGCAGGTCAGAGAATACTCTACCTACGCCAGTCTATCGGAAAATAACCGGGTACATCTGGAAGCTGTCCCGCCTCCTCGGGGCATTATTTTTGACCGTAACGGGATTATTCTGGCTGACAATCAGCCCACCTTCTCACTGACCATCAATCGCGATCGCTCAGGAGACTTTGCCCATACATTATCTATTCTGGCTCCCCTGCTTGATCTGAACTCCACGGACATTAAACGCATTCGTGATAAAGCCTCTACCATGCATCACTATGAGGATGTTCCCGTCAAGTTACGTCTGACCGACGAAGATATTGCTCGTGTCTCAGAACAGCGCTATCGCCTCCCGGGCGTCAATATCTCTGTGGAATTGGCCAGGCACTACCCCTTTGGAGCTATGCTCTCGCATACCCTAGGCTACGTTTCTCGTATTTCGGAAGCCGAGCAGGATAATCTTGATCCGGAGTCCTATGACGGCACCCAGTTGATAGGCAAAACCGGCCTGGAAAAATATTACGAAAACATCCTGCACGGCCGTCCAGGTTATCAACATGTCGAAACGAATGCCCATGGTCAGTTGATCAAAGTATTGGAACGCACCCCACCGGTACGTGGCGATGACCTGACACTTTTTTTAGATCTGAATTTGCAGAAGATAGCCTATGATGGCCTGGGTACACATCGTGGGGCGGTTGTGGCTATTGACCCGGCTACAGGAGGTATACTGGCTTTTGTGAGTACCCCTGGTTTTGATCCCAATCCCTTTGTTGGTGGAATCCCGACCAAGCTCTATCAAGCGCTGCGCGATGATCCCGATCAGCCTCTCTATAACCGCGCCTTGCAAGGCGTTTATCCACCCGGATCGACCATCAAGCCCTTTGAAGGCTTAGGTGGTGTTGAACTCGGCGTTATCGACTGGAACTGGAAGATTTCTGACCCAGGTTATTACCATCTCGCCGGTGATTCGCACATCTTTCATGACTGGAAAAAAGGCGGCCACGGTATCGTTGATCTGTTCAATGCCGTGGAACAGTCTTGCGATACCTTTTTTTATCAGGTGGGCGCCAAACTGGGTGTAGATCGATTCCATGACTGGATGGATCAGTTCGGTTTCGGACGAAAAACCGGCGTCGACCTGGTCAATGAACGATCCGGCACCCTGCCCTCGACCGCTTGGAAGCGCAAGGTTTTTAAAGCTCCCTGGTACCCAGGGGAGATGCTTTCCGTAGCGATAGGACAGGGCTATTTCACCGTGACTCCCTTGGAACTGGCTACGGCTGTCGCCATGTTGGCTAACGATGGCCATATCCTGCGGCCCCATCTGCTGCGATCCGTTTCCGGCCCCTACCCCTATGACCCTGGTAATCATAGCCAGGGGCAAATTCCGATTCATGACCTGGCCAACTGGCAACAAATTCATGTCGCCATGCAGGCCGTGGTCAGCGGACCCCATGGTACGGCAACCGGTATTGGACATAACCTCCAAGGCTATACCATCGCCGGAAAAACCGGCACTGCCCAGGTACGCGGCCTAAATGGACAAAAATACAATGCAGCACTGACACCCGAACGATTCAAAGACCATGCCTGGTTTATCGCCTTCGCTCCGGTAGAAGCCCCTCGTATTGCCGTTGCTGTTCTGGTAGAAAATGGGCAGCATGGTGGCAGTGCTGCCGCCCCCATTGCCCGCCGACTCTTCGACTACTGGTTACTAGGCATCAAGCCTCCGCCTGAACCTGTAAACCCTGAAACCAAGGAGTAGCCTTATGTTTCAACCCCAGGAGCGCTTTTTGCGACACGCCCCACGGGATGGTCGAACCTTCCGTGCAAAGCGCAATCTCTGGGTCATGCTGAATGTCGACCCCATGCTCCTGACAGGATTAGTGCTGGCCTCCGTAGTAGGTATGTTTGAGCTCTACTCCGCCTCCGAACGCAATATCGACATGATGTTCAAACAGGCCGCCTCTTTTGTCCTCGGCTATGTGCTATTGCTAGTCATGGCACAAATACCCCCCAGGTTGTATCGGCTCTGGTCGCCCTGGTTTTATCTGGTAGGCTCCATCCTGCTCATCGCGGTCGCTGCTTTTGGACAGGTTCGACTCGGGGCGCGTCGGTGGCTGCATATTCCTGGCGTCACCAGCATACAACCCTCGGAGTTTATGAAACTGGCCATGCCCATGATGCTGGCCTGGTTTCTGTCCTTGCGTCCCCTACCCCCTCGATGGGGGACTCTGCTCATCAGCTTTGCCTTGCTTTTAATTCCTGCTGCGCTGATTGCGCGCCAACCCGATCTAGGTACAGCCATTCTTGTTTTCAGTTCAGGGTTCTTCTGTCTTTTTCTGGGCGGTCTACCCTGGTGGCTGATGGGTGCATTTTTGGCAGCCTCCGTTCCCGCAGGATGGGTAGCATGGAAGTTCCTTATGCATGATTACCAGCGCGATCGCATCATCACCCTCTTCTCTCCTGAATCAGATCCTCTGGGTAATGGCTGGAATATCATACAGTCGAAAACAGCCATAGGTTCGGGCGGATTATTGGGCAAAGGATGGCTGCATGGCTCTCAATCTCATCTCGACTTCTTACCCGAGGGGCATACTGACTTTGTTATTGCTGCTTTTAGTGAAGAATTTGGCTTTATCGGTGTATGGTTGCTGATCCTGCTCTATGCCTTGATTATTGGGCGCAGCTTGCACATCGCCAGTGCTACTCAAGATGGATACGGCCGCCTACTGGCAGGCTCACTCTCCTTATCATTTTTTGTTTATGTCTTTGTGAATATAGGCATGGTCAGCGGCATCCTTCCCGTCGTAGGGGTACCCCTGCCTTTTATCAGTTATGGTGGTACGGCAGTGGTCACTTTGCTGGCTGGGTTTGGTATCTTGATGTCCATACACAGTCATAAGAAACTCATGAGTTAATCACATCATGCTGCATCATGTTTTTTGTACCCTATGGGGCCTCTGGTGCAGTCATGCACCACTACATTCAACCGATACGTCTTACCTGAAGTATCAGGAAGTTCAGGCACTGATCGACCAGGCGACAGAAGAAGGACTGTATACCCGTGGAGAGCTGACTGAGCTTTTCGCTCATGCTCAGCATCAGGACGATGTCATACACGCCATGCAAGCCCCCGCGGAAAGCCTGGACTGGGGTCGCTATCGCCCTATATTTGTAACCCCTGAGCGTATAAAGGCTGGCCTGACATTCTGGAATCAGCACGCCGCTAGCTTGCAACGCGCTGAAAAGATCTATAGGGTCCCTGCTCCTATTATTGTAGCTATCCTGGGGGTAGAAACTCACTATGGAGAGCGTCAAGGTCGATTTCGAGTGATCGATAGTTTAAGTACCCTGGCCTTTGATTACCCCCCTCGTGCCCACTATTTTCGCGGCGAACTCCTGCATTTTCTCGAACTTTGCCATAGCCAGCATCTGGACCCTGCCACCACCTTAGGCTCATACGCCGGAGCCATGGGGTACGGACAGTTCATGCCTTCTTCCTGGCAATCACAGGCGGTGGACTTTGACGGTGATGGCCACATCGACCTCATCCACAATGCCGATGATGCTCTGGGCTCGGTGGCTCATTATTTACAGAGCCAGGGCTGGAGTCCCGGCCCCGTCGCTGAGCCTGCACGTATAGCGGGTCAAAATTATGATATACATCTGGATACCCAGCTACAAGCCAGCTCAAGCCTGGGTCAGCTAGCCCAACAAGGGATATACACGACGTCGCTGACGCTTCCTGATACCACGGCGGCTAATGCCTTGCGCCTCCAGGGTACACACGGCGGGGAGTTCTGGATCACTTATCCCAATTTTTATGTCATCACCCGCTACAATCATAGCCCTTTGTATGCCATGGCGGTCTGGCAGTTGAGTGAGGCCCTGGCCTCCGCACATGAATCTGGCCCCATCGCACCCAAGCAATGACCCCTCTTGCATCAGCAAGACTCCTAAAATGACGGTCAACAAGCCATGTTCAAGGATATCTCATGCCGTCCGCATTTACCCCTCCTGACCTCGCCACCCTGCAACGTACGTTGGCCTTACAACGATGGTGGTTTGACCCTGAATTTTTGGGCATGGATAACCTACGCACGGGTCGGCCCGCCCTCTTGGTAGGCAACCATACGCTCATGGGATTTCTGGATGCACCGCTGATGCTGACTGAGGTTTACGCTCAGACGGGCCGCTACCTGCGTGGCTTGGGGGATCATATACATTTCCGCCTACCTGGATGGCGGGACCTGTTAATACGTTACGGAGCCGTCCCAGGTACTCATGAACACTGCCATCGGCTCATGCAACAGGGCGAATCTGTCCTGGTTTTCCCCGGCGGAGGACGTGAAGTCATGAAAAATCGCGGAGAAAACTATCAGCTCATCTGGAAAAACAGAACTGGATTTGCACGTATGGCTTTGGAACATGGTTACGATATTATTCCCTTTGCAGCCATCGGGGCTGACGATGCTTTCGACATCCGCTATGACAGTCAGGATTTCCAGCAATCACGGTTAGGACAATGGCTCATCCGAAATGGATGGATGGATCGTTATTTACGCGGAGGAGAAGCCTTCATGCCCTGGGTCACAGGCCTGGGTTTTTCACCCCTGCCCCGCCCGCAACGGCTTTATTTCAGCTTTGCACCGGCTTTGACTACGGCAAATCAACAGATTACCGATGCGTCCGTGTGGCAACTACGCGAACAGGTAAAGGCAACCATAGAACATGAAATTCAGGCGCTGTTGAGCTATCGCCAGCGTGATCGTTCCCTATCTCCCTGGCGACGGGCACTTACGCGTCCCTCCCGAACAGGCAGGAACGCGCACACAGACTTGAAGTGACGATCAGGCCTTCTTGAAAGTACGGCCAGCGAAACGCTGATTGAACTTGTCGATACGTCCGCCCGTGTCCAGTACCTTTTGTGTTCCCGTATAGAACGGGTGACACTTGGAGCAAACATCCAGATGAATGGGCTTGCACAAGGTGGAACGGGTAACAAATGAACTACCGCAAGAACAAGTCACGGTAACGTCTTCATACTTGGGGTGAATATCTGCACGCATAATTTTATCTCAAAGAACGGGATAGTGTGGCTCGCTGCACCGCGTTACCATGAGGCTTGCGGGCACGAAACCGACCATTCTTTTGTCCTACCGAGGCAGTCTCTTCGCCAGGGCCAGGCACAACAAGGGGGCGGATTATAGCAACAGCCCAACCTATCTGGCAATTGCAGTCTATCGATGACTCTGCAGGCAAGTCACTGTCCTTAGGGGCAGATATGTGCCATAATTTAACCATGGATATTCTGCAATAAGGCTATTCCCGCATATGGCTCAGCAAGATTATAACGCTCGTGCAATCGAGGTACTCACTGGCCTGGATCCTGTTCGGCGCCGACCTGGCATGTATACCGACACCTCTCGCCCCAATCATCTCGCTCAGGAAGTTATCGACAATTCGGTAGATGAGGCGCTAGCGGGCTTTGCTCAGCTGATTGAGGTGGAATTATTTGCGGATGGATCATTGCTGGTCCGTGATGATGGCCGGGGTATGCCTGTCGACATCCACCCGGATCATGGCGTGTCTGGAGTGGAGTTGATCCTTACCCGATTACACGCCGGCGGCAAATTCTCTGGCGAGAATTACGAGTTTTCCGGTGGGTTACATGGCGTCGGAGTTTCTGTTGTCAACGCGTTATCACAACGCTTGCTGGTCACGGTGGCGCGCCAAGGCCAGCTATGGCAAATGGCGTTTGAACACGGCCATGTCACCACGCCTTTAAGTGTTATTGGCACTTGCCCCAAACGCCAGACGGGCACCACCGTACAGTTTTGGGCCGATGAAAGCTATTTTGATACCAACAAATACTCCCTATCCCGCCTTAGACACATCCTCAAGGCCAAAGCCGTACTTTGCCCGGGCCTGACCTTACGTTTCTGGGATGAAGCCAGCAATGAACGCAACGAGTGGTGCTACGAAAACGGCTTGGCCGATTACCTGCGCGATGCCACGGCAGATTATGTCGTCCTGCCTGAGTCTCCCTTTCTCGGTCAGTTCAAGGGGCAGCGCGAAACGGTGGATTGGGCCTTGCAATGGTTGCCCGAAGGCGGCGAACTACTTACAGAGTCCTATGTAAACCTCATTCCTACCCCGCAGGGTGGCACTCATGTTAACGGGCTGCGCACAGGCCTGCTGGAGGCATTACGTGAGTTTTGTGAATTTCGCTCACTCCTGCCACGAGGTATCAAGCTGGCACCCGAAGATGTCTGGGAAAGGCTGTCATTCTTACTTTCCCTGAAAATGCAGGACCCTCAGTTTGCTGGTCAGACTAAAGAAAGGCTATCCTCCCGAGAATCTGCCAGTTTTGTGGCTGGTGTGGTCAAAGATGCCTTTTCCCTCTACCTGAATGCTCATGTCGATATCGCAGAAAAACTGGCTGAATTGGCTATTAATCACGCCCAGAAGCGCTTGCGTGCGAGCAAACAGGTAGCACGCAAGAAAATCACTCAGGGTCCTGCTTTGCCCGGAAAACTGGCTGATTGCTCAGCTACAGACCTTGATCGCACGGAATTATTCCTCGTCGAGGGCGACTCAGCCGGAGGGTCGGCGAAACAGGCTCGTGACCGTGTATTTCAAGCCATCATGCCCCTACGCGGCAAGATCCTTAATACCTGGGAAGTCGATTCCGGCGAAATCCTTGCCTCTCAGGAAGTCCATGATATCGCCGTGGCCATTGGCGTTGATCCCGGGCACGCGGATATTTCCGGGCTGCGTTATGGCAAGATCTGTATTCTTGCCGATGCAGATTCCGATGGGTTGCATATCGCGACGTTGCTCTGTGCCTTGTTCTTAAGACACTTTCCTACGCTCGTCCAGCAAGGGCATGTCTATGTCGCCATGCCTCCGCTATTTCGTATCGACTTAGGCAAAGATGTCTACTATGCGCTGGATGAAGCTGAACGCGCAGGCATACTGGATCGCCTAGCTGCCGAACATAAACGCGCCAAACCCCAAGTGACCCGCTTTAAAGGCTTGGGCGAAATGAGCCCCTTGCAGCTGCGTGAAACCACCATGAACCCTGATACCCGACGCCTGTTACAACTGGTACTGGAGGAAGGTTCATCGACCCATGAACTGATGGATATGTTGCTAGCCAAGCGTCGCACGGCGGACCGCAAGGACTGGTTGGAATCCAAAGGCAATCTTGCTGTAGTTTGAGGCTGCATTCATGACTGAACAAATGTCACTTCGAGAGTATGCTGAACACGCGTACCTGGATTACTCCATGTACGTCATCCTGGATCGGGCTCTTCCCCATATCAGCGATGGCTTGAAACCTGTCCAGCGCCGCATCGTCTATGCCATGAGTGAATTAGGCCTGCGCAATGCCGCCAAGCATAAAAAATCTGCCCGTACGGTGGGGGATGTTCTTGGTAAATATCACCCCCATGGTGACTCGGCTTGCTATGAAGCCATGGTCTTGATGGCTCAGCCATTTAGCTACCGTTACCCCTTGGTAGATGGGCAGGGTAACTGGGGCTCGCCGGACGACCCCAAATCTTTTGCAGCCATGCGTTATACCGAAGCACGATTATCCGCCTATGCGGATGTGCTGCTTGGCGAACTGGAACAAGGTACCGTGGACTGGGCTCCCAATTTTGACGGGACGCTGGAAGAACCCACTTTGCTACCTTCCAGACTGCCTAATATTCTTCTTAATGGCAGCACCGGTATCGCGGTCGGCATGGCCACCGACATTCCCGCTCATAACCTGCGTGAGGTGGCAGATGCCTGTATCGCCTTGCTGCATCAACCCGGTATGTCGCTGGATGAAATCTGTGAAATCATTCAGGGTCCTGATCTGCCTACCGCAGCCGAGATCATCACGCCCCGCAGTGACCTGATCCAGATGTATGCCACCGGCAGAGGCAGCTTTAGGATGCGCGCCCTGTATGAGGTTGAGGATGGAGATATAGTCGTCACTGCCTTACCGCACCAGGTCTCAGGCGCCAAGATTCTCACCCAGATTGCCGATCAGATGCAGGCTAAAAAATTACCTATGGTGGT
>JAJZHP010000110.1 GCA_021804355.1 Pseudomonadota bacterium
TGATGGTGATGATGTTGGCCGAGAGGGTAGTGGGGGCAATCGCAAGTCACAGGGCGTTTTTTATCAGGTACATTGGATGCAGATGCCATGGTTACAAGCATTAGGATTGGTTACACCGGGTTCACTTTGCCTTAAACAGGAGGCTGCAGACAACTACGTTTGGTTAAGTGAATTCGATCCTCTATGGGATGACGACCAGCTGGCATTTGCCTTATCTCCTGAGGCTGTGTTGTTTGCGAACGTGGCCGCCAATGCAGCCTGTACGGCTGACACCTTGGCAGCTTCAGCCACCAATTTCGGCTTAGACAGTTTGTTTTGGTGCTCCGGCGGTCAGGGTGCGGTGTATCCCTTGTCTGGGCATAAACAGTATCACACCGGAGGGGTTGATTCAGCGATGAACTTGGTGCATCGCATGACATTCAAGTTGCATCGCATGGGCATGCTGCTTGATACATCCACGTTGGCTGCCATGTGTCAGGATTTACCGCAACCTTTGATGCGGAAAGGGCAATACAAGGTTCAGTTTATATTTCCTGTTCCTGATCATACTCAGGCTCATGGATTTGGTGTTCCTTCTTCTTTGTTTGAAATGGGTAAAGAGTTCCCCGTGCAAGGAGAGGATTGGTCCATGCTGATATGGAGGCGCCATTCATGTTGCGCATTTTGAATATTAGCGTGCTGGTATTAAGTTTTGCCTCAACGGCATGGGGGCATTCTGATGACCAGGCTGCACACATTGATGGTTGGCTACATCAGGCAGATGCCTGGAAGACTACGTTAAATAATGTGCCAGAACTGCAAAGAGCTCAGCAAGTCTCGCCAGAAATGACGCAAGGCAGTAGCGATGAGATGGCTGTTCCAGAAGGTACAACACATGCTGCGAATGCGAGGAGCCTAACCGTAAAAGCCCAGCCAGTCATCCATCCTCAGGTGGTTGTGCTGGTCAGTTTTTCACTGCCTGATGTTGCATTACAGTCACTTTATCAGCAACTACAGCCTCTGCAGGGCGAGCTTGTATTTCGGGGGGCTCCAGGCAATAACTTACAGCTGATGCAACAACGCCTGCAGCGTTTACAGATCAGGGCAGTGATTGATCCGTGGTGGTTCAGATACTTGCAGGTTACTAAAGTTCCCGCTTTTGTATTGCTTCTGACCACGTGGCATCGAGGAAGTTTACATCCCGGTGATGCCGTTATTTTGACCGGGTTGGTAGATATACGCACGGCATTGGATTTTATGGGCAGAAATAGTTCCGATCAACGTGTGGTAGCCGAGGTAGCAACCCTGCAAGGGAGATTAATTCATGATTAAGTGGTTGTTCATGATCATGATAACTCTGCCGGTGAGGGCAGGGTGGGATCAGTCCCTCTGTGAAGGTCAGGGTTGCCTGCAACAAGGCGTGACAAGTGCACAAGCCAATAATGTTTTGATTCAATTACAGGTCGGGGGTGGATCAACTCAGGTGGATCCTTGTCAGACCCAATCATCGTCAGGAAGAAGATTATGTGGGGGACAGATGTTTTTTGGAGTTCCATCGTTTCCTGCCAACACATCATCCCTCAAGGTAATGGCGCAGCAACAATTGCCTTCGTCAGGGTTAACTTGGGTTGCAGCCGAAGCAGGCAAGTCAGCAGCCTTAAGACCTGCTCCGAACTCACCAGAAATGGCTCAGGTGATGATGGCGCAAAAAAATGCGCTGGCTCAAAATGTGCCCTGTGCTAATGCCTCTTGTTGGCAAGGATTATTGCCTGCGCAAATCGTGAACTCTGGATCGTTACCGAGGACAGCCACTTATCTGGCTCTCATGCAATCTATGCAGAAACAAATGGATCCGGTACATATGACCGTCTTTCAGGGGCAATATGCTGAGTGTATAGATGCCGGAACCCTGGTAGGTGCGAGTCATTGTTGTTCAGGAGGGAAGGGAGCCTTACAAACATTTTGGGGGCAATCTTGTACATCGTCAGAAATAAGTATTCAACAGGCTAAACAGGGAGATAGGGCTAGCTACCTGGGAGGCTGGAATAGTTGCTCGGTTAAATTGCCTTTGGGTGGTTGTCTGAAATGGCTGCATCATGAGTCATTTTGTCTGTGGCCGGGCGTACTGGCGCGTATCATACAGGAACAAGGACGAGCCCAATGGGGGCAAATGCCAAGTGCGCCCTGTGCTGGGTTTAAGTTAAACCCCAGCGATCTGGCACGAATTGATTTCAGTCGAATAGATTTTTCTGCCTATACCCAATCATGGTCTGGAATTAACCCTGCATCTTTATTGCCCTGATATTCATGTGTTGTTCACGTTTTGGTTAGCGCATCGTCATCTTGTTTTTTCATCATAGGTTGACTTGCTGATCTATTCGTGGATTTATAAGCTCATGAAATTAAATGTTTTATTAACTGTTCTAGGGATACTGTCTACCCAACTAAGAGCCGATATTTTCTACGATCAGAATCCGCAATCCTGGATCTGGTACCACGACTTTGTGCTTAAGCCAATCAAGTCAAAAATGGTGGCTACGCCCCAGCACACTCCAACAGATGCTAAAGCCACTTTGCGTCAAATGGGAGAACATATGGAGCAGGCCGAAGCTAAGGCCATGTTGTCACCGAATGATAAAAACATATCCGAGGCTTTGACAGCGAGAAGGCAAGTTCTAGTCATGGCAGGGCAGTATGCTGACGCCTTTGAACGATTCATATGGACACATCCTGATTTTGATTTTGCCCTGCATCATGCTCAACGTAGCGATAGTTTGATGGCTGTTGCAGATCAGCAACGTAAAGATATTGACTCAGGCTTAGCTCAGGGAGCCTTAAGTCAGGGGCTCCTGTATGTGTTTCGAAGTGATTGCCCCTATTGTCGCAAGTTCTCTCCCTTATTACGTCAGTTTTCAAGTCGTTATGGATTTAGCGTCATGTCATTTAGCTTGGATGGAAAGGGCAATGATGACTTCCCTTTTCCGTGGAAGGATCCAACACTGCTATGGCGCCATCATCTCTTGCCAGAGGTCGTGCCAGCTTTGTATTTGGTAAATCCTAGGTCAGATCAAGTTCAAACGGTAGGGTTTGGGTTGATGAATTGGGTCGACCTGCGTCGTCGCCTTGCCGTTTTATTAGGGATACCTCTTTATGAAGGCCCCATGAGTTCGACGCATTCCGGGAGGAAATCATGAAGATCAGTCCATGGTGTTGGTGGCTATGCGGCATCGTCTTGCAGCAAGGGGTAGCCTTGGCTAGTTTGCAGTCAGAAATGCAAAGTTGGATGGGAACATCGGGGTATGGCAATTACACGTCAGCGGGTGTTTATCACAATCAATATGGTGGGTATTGGACAGGGGGAGCTCAATCTATGGCTGTTCCTTCCCGTCAGGTAGGTCAGCTATTTAGCTATACCAGCCCTCACTATTCAGGAGGTTGTACGGGTATTGATAGTGAACTCGGTGGCTTTAATTTCGTCAATAAAGATGAAATTGTTCAGCAACTGCGAGCTATCGGACAAAATGCCAAGATGCTCGCCTACAACTTGGCGATCAAGTATGTATCGTCCCTGCTGGCAGACACCATGGATTGGGTCAAGGACAAGGCTGATTTTCTGAATCAATTACAGATGGATTCCTGCAGTGCAGCCCAAAATGTGCTGAGTACGGGGTTTTCTGCCGTAGGAATGTCAAGTTATACACAGATTAACGATGCTGAAGACAGAGAGATTTGTATTGAGCGTCAGGTCATTAATGGTGGGATGACGCGAGATCAAGCTCAGGCCAGTTGTGGGCGTGGTGGCGCTCGTCCTGGTGTGCTGGCAGCAGATGCAGAGCATTTTCATCAGGGAAATCTTTCCTGGTACGTCCTTATGCAGTCGCCTATCTTTTCACAGGATACTGATTTGGCTGAGTGGGTCATGAATTTGACAGGGACGTTGATACTACGCAGTGATGCCAGTTTAGGCAGCGATGCCTCAACCAAGACTGAATACTATCCGGGTATGCTCTATGCCTCCTGTATGACCACTCGTGACTGCTTGAGTTTTGATGGTAAATCCATACTGGATGCGATGATAGGTACTCCTGTAGCTTCCTCGCAGACCGTACATGTCTGGCATTGCAAAGATAAGCTGGCGCGGCAGGATGCTTGTAAGCAGTTGACGAGTTCGCCGGTTAGTGTCGCAATTTCAGATTTAGCCAAAAACAATATCGCATCGGTATTGACGGGTGAACTTGCGAGCATTATGACCAAGCTAAGTCAGCCTCAGGCTAGGCTCAGCGATAGTGAAAAGGCATTGATTGAACAATCAGCAGCCCCCCTGTACCGCTATGTTCTGGCATCACAGACATTTTTTCATAGCATACAACCTGATCAGCAAGTGCAGCAGTATTTGAGGCTTCTGGCTCAGCAATTGGTGGCACGAAATATTGAAAGTATCGTTACAACGGCGCGACTTAGTTTTGGTGCTGGCAAGGTCAATGCTGCAGAAGATGCCAAGATTAAAGATTACTTAGACCATCTGGATAAGCTGGGTGCTGCCGTTGCCTCTTATGAAGTCGATGCTCAGTCACAGATGCAAATCCAAATGACGCTTTTGCATAATGCTCAGCAGTATGAACAGGTTCTGGTAGGAAGAATCAGTAGTAACTTCATAGCTGCCTCCATGTTCGCAAGGTAATAGGCCATGATGAACTTTGAGATCTTTTGCTACGGGGATGGAGACTTTCTAACCCATATTTTTAATGCCGTGGCAGCGATGACAGGACATGGTGACTTCAGATTTGCGATGATGTTGGTGGTTAGTTATGTTTTTCTTACGATGTTGCTTATGGCTATGTTGCGTGGTCAGTTGCTGGATTTGCGCTGGTTTTTTGGCATCCTACTGATTTACAGCCTGTGCTTGGTGCCGAAAGTAAACGTAAGTATCGAAGACCGATTACAGGGCGGCTGGGGAGGGATGCCAGTAGTTCATGTGGTGGGTCAGGTGCCTATAGGTTTGGCTTTTATAAGTAGTGTGAGCAGCAAGTTAGGCGATTGGTTAACATCGACCATGGAGACCGTGTTTTCTTTGCCGGGAGGATTGAACTATCTAGATAACGGGCCATTATTTGCAGGTTCCATAGTACAGGCGATGACTGCTTATCAGGTCTTAAATCCAAATACGGCTACATCACTGAATAATTTTTGGCATAACTGCGTATTTTATGATCTTGAGCTTGGTTTTTACGGTATGCAGTCATTGGCGGATGCGCCAGATTTAGAAGTATTTTTTAATGAAAACTCTGCAGCCAATCGAGGGTTTGATGATATCGATATGCAAGGTACTCATCAGATCGTTGATTGCAATGCTGCCTTTGCAGGTCATCTGGATCTTGATTTACAGACTGAAGTTGCTCAGGCTGAGAATTACTTGCCCTTTCAACACCAGGCTGCAGTTACCAACCAAATGATTAGTGGTGCAGCATCGGCGATGCCTATTGCTTTTCAGTATCTCTCAGGTTTGTCGCTAGCTGCTTCCCAAACGCTGACCCAGGCAGCTTTGATCAATAGTTTTCCCCAAGGATTGGGTAGTTTTGCATCGTCAGCCAACGCATCAACAGCCATGATGGGCTATGCGCAGGCCCAGGCTGAGCAACAGCGATCGATTGATTATGGCGTGTTAAGCAAAATTTCAGCTCAGACGTTACCCGTTATGCGTGATCTGTTTGAGGCTTTTATAGATGCTCTTTTCCCCGTAGTGGCTTTGATGAGCATGTTGCCGGGTGGTCATCGCGCTCTGCTGAGCTATTTTCGAGCTCAACTGTGGGTCGCCTTGTGGCCCCCCATTTATGCGGTACTTAATTTTGCAGTGACTTTTTTTACTGCCGTTGCTGCTCAAAAGACATTACAGGTATGTGCACAGGGCTATGCCTGTATGCCGTCCTATACGCTGGCAACATTGCCAGGTTTTAAAGCATCCCTTCAGCTGCATGCCACCTTAGCAGGCTTCCTGATGACATCAATACCTATGATTGCCTGGTTAGTGGTGAACCAGTCGGGGGCGATGATGGCTTCGTTAGCAGGCCGGGTTATGGATGGTTATGCACAGCCGGTTTCACATGCATCACAGTCGGTTGCACAAGGAAATATCTCCCAGGGCGAACTTCATTTGGATAATTTCCAGGCTTGGAATCAGATGAGTGCTCCACATAATCAGCAGGGTTTTCTGGAAAATGATGATGGAAGATTCCGTGTAGAACAGACGTCACAGGGTCCCCTGGCTGAACAACATATGTCCTCTTTGGCAGTGGGCACTTCTATTATAAATACGCTTCAAAATACCTATGAAAAGGATTTATCTAAGGCCAATCAGGAGCAAAATCTTAAAGAGTGGGCGAGTCTGCACAGTCAGGGTCAGCTCTATAATCGCGTGCAAGAGGAGATGAAACAAAAGGGGGTTCGGGATGATGTAGGGCTGCGCCATGATCATCAAGATGGATCTGATCACGACATCCTATCCAGAAATATCGATCAGGCCGTGAATCAATATGCATCCTCACATGCCCAAAATGCCGTACATGGTAATACCGTAAAAGCGATGCTTGCTATGACCGGTAAAATGCCTTTTTTTGGGGATCTCGTACATTTCCAAGGCAATTTGTCGTCAACCTTAACCATGCAACATATGACAGAAGACCAGAAGCGCTGGGTCATGGACTATCTTCATAGTGCAGAACATGGTGAAGCCATGACGCGCAGCATTCGTGAACTGGATCAAACATCCAAGGATCATGTGACCACAGAGCAGCACACGTTGGATAAGCGTACAGAACAAGCCTACCAGTTGGCTCAGCGTGATGAACAAAGTTATCGCCACGCTCAAGAAACAGTGCAACGTTTATCAGAATCTTTAAAATACCTGAGTAGTCAGCGTATGGATGAACGCCAGGATATGGCTAATGCCCTGCTTGAAAGATTGCAAGGGGTGTCCTTTGACTGGAAACAGGGGCTTGAAGACCTTTCACGTGCACATGACACCCAGGAAGCCAAATCTGTTCGTCGGGTGATGGATGATCTATTGCAGCAGATAGCCCCCCAGCAACCTGAAGCCTTGGTACAACCTGTTGTGACTGAGAAAATATGAGTTAGTAGGCGGATATTTGTGGAGTGTAACGAAGTTTGCTGAGGTCATAACCCTGTGCTTGGGCGGTTATCAGTGCTTTGTGTAGCTCGCTAGGGGACAGTTGAGGTTTACGAGCAAGTACCCAAAGATAATCCCGCCCTGGTTCGCCGACAACAGCCCATTGGTATTGATCATCCAAGCCGATGATCCAATAATTACCATAGAATGGCCAAAAAAAACTCACCCGTAATCGAGCACTATGGCTGCCCGGTACAACATGGGCGTGGCCGTGAGCAGTTTCCAGCCCGTTTGCCGTCTCGCAGTGGTTATATACTAAAATATCTCCATGTTTGTTTAGACTGTATTCTGCTTGGGTGTTGCGTAGGCAATGCCGCTGAAAAAACATGGGAAAGCTGGCTATTTCATACCAGCGTCCGAGATAGCGGTTCAAATCAACATGTGCAACAGCAGTGACATCTTGAGCACGGGCAGCACATGTCATTGCCCATACACCGAGTAATAGTGCTAAGTATTTCAGAGGTATTCTAGGTAGAAGACTTATTAACATCCGCTTCTCCCTCATGGGATGACTGGGTTTTATGTGCAATTGACCCAATAAAAAGGCCCCGATAGGGGCCTACTTAGGGCAATGCTTTAATCAATTGCAAGAAGCTGGAGTTTGCAACTTCTTCAACAGATCTTCACAGGCCCTTAGGATCATTTCTTCTGTCATAGGAATTTCACGACCCTGTTCATCCAGTACACAAACGCCAGAGAGATCAAGGCTCATGGGCATGAGCATATGGGTAGGTATCACACTAGTCTCAGCACTGGTAAGCATCATCGCAATCTCCCAAAGGGTCAATCCCCTTTCGCATGTAAACAGTATGTGCAACTTGGACTTAATTTGCAGGAAGAATCGCATGCAAAATGTAACTATGTTTAACAGGATGAGTTGGGAGAAAATCTCTCAACTGTCATGGTTGCTTCCCTATTTTGTCATTAAGTTTTTTCAAACTGTTACCAAGGACGATGA
>JAJZHP010000111.1 GCA_021804355.1 Pseudomonadota bacterium
TTACAACGGCCTTTCCGATACAGGGGCTCATGATCAATACGGTAATGCGGTGACCGGACTGGGATCTTATAATGTTAAGGTGATCGTCGCTAATCCTACCTCCTCCTGGCAGGGCATTACGGCCGCTGATGTCTTGCGTATCGATATCACCGTGACCTTTGCTCCCACCGGCCAGAGTTATGCCCTGACGGCTCTGCGAGCGAGGTATTAGCCCATGCAAAAATATCATGGCTTTACCCTGGTCGAACTGATCATCTCCATGGTGCTGATGGGTATCATCGTCGCCGTACTGGCGCCCCTAGCGGCTCATCCCTTCACCGCCTACCAATCCGGCAAGGAACGCGCCATGCTGGTGGCGCTGGCTGACGATGATTTCTTTCTGATGCTGCGCGATGTGCACCAGGCACTACCCAACAGTCTGCGTGTCAATGCTGCCGGTTCTGCTTTTGAGATGATCCATGTGACTAACGCCGGGCGCTACCGTGCTGTCGCCTCCAACGTCGCCGGTTCGGACACACTGGATTTTACCCAGCCAGACAGCAGTTTTCAGGTGGCCGGCTCATTACCCAATCCTGCTGCCGGAACGCAACTGGTGATCTACCATACGGGACAACCCGGTGCTGATGCTTATGCAGGTGATGCAGTCATCACTCCAGCCAGCACTGCTATCACCAGCACCCCAGGCACACCTGAGAGCCTGGTCCAATTATCCAGCGCGCATCAGTTTCCTTACCCATCGCCGACACAACGTTTTTATCTTATCGATACGCCGGTGACGTACCTGTGTAAAAACAATCAACTATGGCGTTATGATCAATACACCCTGCAATCTGCCGCGGCCAGTCCTCCCGCAGGAGCAAGGACCAGCCTGGTCAGTGATGACGTCTCCGCTTGCTCTTTCAGTTACCTCCCAGGTACAGCCACACGAGCAGGTGTCATCAGTTTACAGTTAACCTTGAGTGCAAACGGCGAATCCATTCAACTGCTGGAGCAGGCCAATGTCCCCAATGGCATTTAAATCCCGCCAGCACGGCGTCGCCCTGATCTTCGCCATTTTTATTATTATCGTCATTGCCAGTACCATCGCCTTGCTGGCGCAATGGACCTCACTCAGCAGTCGTACCAGCAGCAATCAGATCCTTCATACGCGCGCACTGGCCGCCGCACAATCCGGACTCGACTGGGAAATCTATCAGCTGGTGCATAGCGCTAGTTGTAGCTCAACCAGCCTGAGCTTAACGGATGGTACACTGGCGGGATTTACCGTTAAACTGACCTGTCAGGCCGTTGGACCTATCGATGAAGGCGGCGTCAATCATACTTGGTATATGCTGACAGCCAGAGCAATGTCCGGAAACGTGGGACAACCCGATATGGTCTCTCGCGAAGTGGATACTTCAGTATGGCTATAAAATTTCTAGGGAGTGCCTGGCTCCTGCTACTAGCATCCGTCACCTGGGCAACATCACCACCTACTAGCTTTCCTCCTGCGGTCAGTGGCGATGGCCTCTATGGCCAGTATTACAACTATGCGCAGGACCCCTTGGGGTTTACACCACCTGCCGGTGGAACCTTGGCCTTAACTCGTATTGACCCGACGATCAATTTTAACTGGAGCAATAACCTGACCCCAGGCCCTACGGTGCAGCAAGCTCAGTTTGCTGCCATTTGGACAGGTTATCTGTATATCCCTTATACCAATTTTTGGTGGTTCGGCACACGAAGCGACGATGGCGTACAACTTTGGGCCAACTTCAGTGGACTAGGCTTCAGTGACCCCAACAACCTGATCATCGATGACTGGACTTTGCATGGCAGCACCTTTGATAACAATGGGCCGTACTACCTCACGCCTGGCTACTATGCGGTACAGATGAATTATTTTCAGAACCAGGGCTATGCGCTTGCCCAGCTGTCGTGGTCATCGTGGACTGGTCCCTACCAGCCCTGGGCCATCATACCCCAGGAATACCTGTACTCCGGCCAACCTCCCACCGTCACCTCGACCTCTACCTACGGTGCTTGCGGCGCTTTAAATCAAATTGAAATTGATTTCTCGACAGCCATGAATTCCACCATGACACAAGCGCGTAATTACAGCATCAGTGGCAGCAATGGCATTAATATCACCAGCGCAGCGGTCAACCCGAGCAACCCCAACAGTGTGGTGCTTACCACTAATAAACCCATGCTACCTGGTGTGACGTATACCATCACCATCAACAACGTCACATCCGTCAGCGGTTACATCATCGCCAGCAACACCACAGCTAACCTCACGCCTCAGTCCGGCGTCCTGACACCGGGCTTGTACGGGCGTTATTTTGACCAGAATGGTCAGGCCAATGCTTTTTTCACCGGACATGAAATCGACAGGGTGGATGCGCAAATTGATTTTCCATCTCTAAGCGCTACATGGCCAGCCCCTGGCATTCCATGGACGAATTTCTCAACTGAGTGGGATGGCTATATCCTGGCACCAAGTTCCGGCAACTATACATTTAGCATCACCAGTGATGATGGCGATCAAATGAGCTTATCTGGCACATCGATCATCAATCAATGGGTCTTGCAATCTGCCACCACGACAACGTCAGGATCTGTGCATTTAACGCAGGGACATTACTATCCGGTGCACCTCAATTATTTCCAGGGACCGGGTCAGGCGGTTATGGAGTTAATGTGGGCCAAAGCAGGGGCCCCTACCATCATTCCTTCCAGCAACCTGTTTTACTGCGCGGCCAGTCAATTATCCAACCTCACGGTCACATCGAGCAGCACAGCCAGTACCTGCACCCCACAATCCGTTACCCTCAGCGCCGTTGACGCTAGTGGCAACGTTGTTACGACCTATACCGGCAGTGTACAGCTCAGCACCAGTAGCGGGCATGGCACTTGGGCCCTGGGTTCGGGTCAGGGTATTTTAAGCAATACAGGTACCGATACAGGCACAGCTACCTACAGTTTCTCTGCCAGCGATCAAGGCACCGTGACCCTGCAACTCAGTGATGTTCATGCCGATACCCTGCAAATCACCGCAACCTCAGGCAGCGTCAATGGTCTCAGCAGTCCCATCGCTTTTCGTGACAATGCCTTTGTCATCACACCTGTCGATCCGCAACTCAACAGCAGCGATAGTTTAAATCAAGTTTTTGTCGCCGGAAGACCTGAACCCATGCAGGTGCAGTTGTATACGCGTAATGGCACCGGTGGCGCCATGTGCAGTGTCGCCACCCAGTACAATGGCAGTTATAACCTGCAGGCCTGGATAACTCGGGGAAGTGCTGATCCTGGTGGAACAGCCCCTGCCCTTGGCGGGCTGAGCTTGCCTAGTAGTCCTCCAGGTTCCAATAACCTGACCCTGACATTCTCATCAGGAACCGCCACCTTTAACCTGACGACCAGCGATGTCGGTCAATGGTCCTTAAATTTGCTAGACAACAGCAGCGGTTTTGCGGCTGCCCTACCCAGCGGCAGTAACACGATCCAAGGCAGCAGTTCAACTTATGTCATTCGTCCCTTTGGTTTTGCTATCGACTTCTCCGGCGATCGTTTGGCTAATGGCTTAAACAATGCCGCACTTTCCTATGCTGATAATGCCAATGATACGCCCTACTTTGCCAAAGCTGGCAACCTCTTTTCCATGACGGTGCAAGCGGTACTGTGGAATACAGCTCAGGATGTCAATAATGATGGCATCCCTGACACGGGCAGCAATCTGCTCGGTGATAGCTTGGCAGCTCATTTTAATGGCACAGTTAATTTGGCCCCTGTTCAGATGCTGCCCAATCCAGGGACCGTTGGCACCCTGAGTCCGGCCAGCATGACCAGCTTTAGCGGCGGTCAAAGTTCGGTCTATGCCAGCTACAGCGATGTTGGCATTATCAATATTCAGGCGCAATTGAATAATTATCTGGGTAGCAGCAGTACGACCCCTATCTTGGGAGTTGCTCCCTATGTGGGTCGATTTGTGCCAGATCACCTGGCGCTACTTTCCAGTCAACTGATTCCAGCTTGCGGCAGTGGCTTTACCTATATGCAGCAACCTATGACGGTGAACTGGCAGCTGGTAGCGCAAAACCTGGCCAATATAACCACAGTCAACTATTACAGCACCTTTGCCAAACTGAACCTCAATGGCAGTCAAGCTGCTGGCATGACCTTTAAGGCCGCTAATGTCAGCAGTACGACCACCCCGCTAAGTACGAGACTTCAACTCGGCAGTCTCAGTGGCAATGCCTGGACAGCGGGCGTCACCAATAGTCTTAGCACCAGCTTAACCCTAAGCCCGCTGGCGACCCCTGATGGCGCCTATGATAACTTCACGGTGGGCCTGGATGCGATCGATAGCGACGGCATAGGCATGACAGGCTTGAATTTCTCCAGCACCGGCACGGGTAATGATGCCGTTAATCTGGGAAGCACACGCGAACGCTATGGCAGGCTCTGGGTGACTGCCGCCAATGGGTCCGAGCTACTACCCTTAACCCTTCCTGTCACAGCACAGTATTATGCGGCCATAGGGGGAGGAAACAGTGACTTTATCACCAATACCCTGGACAACTGCACAGCCCTTAATCTGACGCCCGCCAGTAATCCCAATTTTGGGGCGGCGCGGTTGGTCAATTTTCAAGGATCGCTGACCTCAGGTTCAACGACGCCCTCCTACCTTAGCCCTAACACAGCGACACTGGCTTCAGGTCAGACTTCGATCAACCTTTCTGCTCCTGCCGTGACAGGATCTGTGGAGTTAACACTGCCTAATGCTCCTGCCTGGCTGATGATTTATCCTTATAATCTGCCTATCAGTGGGGTATCTCCCACAACCCCAGGGGGCATGGCCAGTTTTGGGCTTTATCCGGGTAGAGCGCCTATTATTTACTGGCATGAGCAGTTTCGCTAAGCTTGCTGTCAACGCAAGGGGGTATGCTGACGTTACTTCATATAATCGTTAGCGTGGAATCAACTTAAATGGGTAGTGTTGCATGCGATGTTGCCGGGTGGAGTACGTTGATGCCAGTTCCGGATCGTGAGCTGGAGAAATTTCTTGCCGGCATCGAGAAGCGCGCATTTCGCATGGCGCGTATCGCCACGCGCGTAGATGCTGAAGCCTTGGATATCGTCCAGGACGCCATGTTCAGCCTGGTTAAGAACTACCGCAACAAACCCAGTACCGATTGGCCCGCGCTTTTTATGCGTATTCTGCAAAACAAGATTCTCGACTGGCATAGACGGCAAACACGACAACGCTCTTGGCTATTCTTCGGTAAATCAGCAGACTCCGATGAAGATGCTGACGATATGCTGCAGCATATCCCCGACAGCGTCGATAGTAATCCAGCGCTATTGCTTGAACGAGCGCGCGATATGGCCACAGTGGAACAAGCGCTGGCTGCCTTACCGACGAGACAACAACAGGTTTTCTTATTGCGCATCTGGGAAGGGCTGGATGTCGCTAGCTGCGCCCAAATCATGGGCTGCAGTGAGGGCAGTGTAAAAACTCATCTTTTTCGGGCCATGCAGAGCCTGCGTGCTGCCTTGGGAGAGTAAGACATGAAAACACGTGATGAAGAGCTGGCTGAGATCTTGCGCCAAACTCTTGAGCTAGGTTCTCAGGATGTGCCTGCCCCTATCGCGCAGGCGCTAAGACAAACGCGTATGGCCGCCCTTCAGGCTACCCCAGCTTGGTGGCGCCGCCCGGTGGTCTGGTTTCCGGGTAGCCTTTTGGCCATGGGCCTGGCCGTGGTATTGGGACTGAATCTACGACCCGTGCACACGGCCTCATCGATGCCCCCCTTGTCACCTCCCTCAGCTGATCTGCAAATGCTAGATGATATGCCCATGCTACAAGTGATTGCCGAGGACCCTCATGCCAGTTAACGCTCGATGTGGACTATGGATATTATTTATAAGCCTGTCCTCGGGAACACAGGCCGAGCCCGCACAGCCCTTGCCTGCAGCTTTTTGGCTCTATCTGGATAAATACGCTGATGACCATGGTCACGTCCTGGATCCTAAGGATTTTGCCACATTGCTAACGCTGCCACCTCCGGGCGTCCAACTACCCCCCGTTAATTATCCCGGATCATCAGCATCCAAGGAGCATCGTTCATGAAACTCTGGATACTGTTTAGCTTGGTTTTTTCCAGCTTTATCGCTCTCGCCGATGCACCGGACTGGAATACCTTACCACCCACCACCCAGCAACTCCTGGCCCCCTTGGCTCAGCAATGGAATTCCATGCCGGCAGATCGCCGCGAGCACATCTTGCAGCGCTTCGCCAGTTACCAGAACATGTCTCCCAACGAACAGGCGGAAGTACGTTCACGTTTTGATCGCTGGCAAGCCTTACCCGAAGATCAAAAACAGCGATTACGTGAACGCTATGAAAAATTCAAACAGCTACCCCCTGAGGAACAGCAACGAATTCGCGAGCGTTTTCGCTGGTTTATGAGTCTACCTGAAGATCAGCGCAAGGCTTTACGCGAAGCCTGGGCCCAGATGACCCCGCAGGAACGTCAAGCCTTGCATGACAAATTCAAAAATGCCACGCCTGCTCAACGGCAACAAATGCGCCGTGATATGATCATGAAGTTGCGCCAATAAGGCGCGGTACGCGAGCTGTGCGGGTGTATGGGGAGAACATGGTTACTTGGGCTCTGTCTGTTGGTTTCATGCCTATGCTGGGCAGACTCAGGATTAAACGATGATGAGATGCTGGATTTTTATGCCGCTCCTGTCCAGCAAAGCTCCTGGTCTCCTGGCCTGACCGTTACACCTAGCCTGGAACGTCAAGTTTATAAGACCAGTTCCAGTACGCTGGAGCTGATGACGTTGCGCCCATTTGTCGATCATGGCCCCTGGGAACTGGCTCTGTCAGCTCCCTTTGAACGTATTCTGGGCAATACGGACATCACCAGTTTAGGCCCTTCCCCTCGACTTATCTGCCGACGTTTAGCTGGCCTGACTCATCGACAAATCAAAGAGCAGCTGGCCCGGGGATTATTAACCGCCACAGAAATCAATTACTGTCATACGCATCATATTCATATCCATAGCCAGTCCGGACAAATGGCCACGGGATGGTCAGATGTCAGCCTTGAACTCTTGCGAAACTGGAGCCAGGGGACCCTCTGGAGCGGATATATGGGTATAGTAGGTAAAAACAACAACGGCGATGTCTCCTCAGGCATAGGAACAGGAACTCGCGATATCACTGCAGAGTTTGCAACAACGGCACGACTTCATGACTGGCAAAGCACGTTGGCCGGCGGTTATACCTATGTTGGCAGCAATACCGAAAACTACCACAGCTTTCCCTACGCCTCGCTGGATATAGCATGTACAGCCTATCGCTATCTATGGCCAGGTTTGTCATTCAACTATCAACCGCCTACGGTGGATACCTTGAGTGCAACGCAGTATGTCAGTGTCTATCTGGAGCTACATTCCGCCGGCAATTCACTGCTGCGCTTTTACAGTGACTACTATGCTCATACCGATAATATTTTCCCGAATCATGAACTGGGCGTCGTCTTAAGTTTAACCTTTTGAACCCTGCTGTCGGCAAGCACCCCTATACAGAATCCATGCCTGCAAGATCACGCTTTAATTCGTCACCAGAACAGTCACGTCTCCTATACTGACAAGCTGATAGCTGTTTAGGTACACAGGATTGCCTACTGAACAAAATCCAGTTATCTAAACAATTTTGGGAGTAGCTGCATGCCTTCGAAGACCCTCACCGCTCAAAGCCCTTGGCTACAACGCTTTATGGCCTGGATTCATGAGCGCTTTGCTCTGCCCAATGCCCTGTTATTTTTTATCCTGTACTCCACCACAGCGGTGATAAGCAGACATACCATGCACCTGAGACCGCTACTGCACGCCTATGATGTACTAGGTGCCATGGTGACGTGGAGCTTCTTTTTAACGCTACGTATTCTGGATGAGCATAAGGACTATGCAGGTGACTGCAAGTACCACCCTGAACGGGTATTACAGCAAGGCTTAATCGCCCTGGCTAATCTGCGCTGGGTTGCCTTGCTCTGCATACTCATGCAACTGGGATTTGTGCTTCTGTATGATCTTCATGGTCATATCCTTGTCGCCT
>JAJZHP010000112.1 GCA_021804355.1 Pseudomonadota bacterium
CCAGTTGACCTTGTTCCCATCCACCGACGACCCCTTCTAACCTGTATAGCCATGAGCTCATTCCGGCCAAACAGGGCATGGAAATTCAACTTGCTGGTTTTAAGGGGATTTCAAGTTGCTGCTAACAGCCGTGGTTTGTTGATTTGATGCGGGTGATCAGATCTAAACATTGCATACTCCTTTACAGGGTTCTCAATTTTTACACCCAGCAGATCATGCGAAGTGGGTATTGAGTTTCTGCTGTCAATCGTTAGCTTGCTTAGCAGAATGGTTACCATTGTTAAGATTTGTTTATGAATAGACAATACACTCATTATGGTCATTTGCCGGAAACTTGACGTGCATCAATTTGTGGCGCTTGGCCTTGGAAGTCATGAATGATGGTTATATCAGGCGGAGTTTGCAGGGTGTGCGCCCACCATGCGGCGGTGGCAGGCGTAAGGCGAGGATGTGCGGTAAAATCAGCTAGGGATGCAGGTCGGGTGGTACGGATGAGATAGCTTGCCATCCGCTTGGGCATGAAGGTAGGTAGGGGTAGTAACCCTGTGGCTGCTGGCAGTAATACCAGATGGGAGCTGGGGGGGGTAGCGCGCCGGGGGCTGCATAAGTTTGCGGAGGTGGTTCCATAATCACGATGGGTGCCGTCACCGGATAAGGGTAAATGGGGGTGTTATAGAGTAACCAGGTGCCGCCCACCAGCCACCACCAGCCGTAGCGGCCACCATGCCAGGATTGCACCCAATGGCCATGTCGCCAGTGGTCATCACCGATATGAAAATGCCATGGGTGTCTCCGCTCGCCATGGAATCCATCAGCATAGGAAGGCTGTAACAAGCAAGGTAACACAGCTAACCCTACCAGCAAGGGCCATGTCAGACGCATAGCTAACTCCTGTTATTGTGAACCATAACGGTCATGATGACTTCAACGTACGAAGTAGCTATGGGTTTACACGGTCAGTGGTGTTTGCTGCGTTGATCCCCCAAGGCGGCGGCGATTTCCTCATCATCAAGGCGCGTCATTTGAACGATGGTCTGCCGAATGCCTGCATCGAGTATGGATCGAGATTCTTGCGCTACGCGCAGCAGGCTTTCATCAAACGTGAGCATGTTCAGTTCGTTGGTCCCAATGAGGCCCATGCGTTGCATCGTGATAATAAAATTTCGGAAGAGCGCTTTGTCAAAAAATTCAGGGGCATTGAACTCATGCAGTATGGACAGGCGTTGAGCGAGGAGGCTACATAATTCTTCCAGACGCTTTTGGTCGACGCTGCCTGATCCCATATGAGTGAGCAGGGCCACCGTCATGAAATAGCGTTCCAGGTTAGGGGCGACGGCGCCACTTAAAACCTTGAGAAAGGCAAATTCAACGCTATTGGGGTTAGGAAGGCTGAGTAGCTGATCATGTCGCAGAAACAGGCCATTATCTACCAATGCATCGATACAGGACTGGATGGCAGCATCAACCTCCTCATCGGTCCAGCGTAGAAACAGCTCGGTTTGCAGAAAGGGATAAATATTACATACCATCTGTTTAAGCTCAGTTTCACGCAAATTGATGTTATGCAAGAGAAAGCAGCCGACCAATGAGGGGATGGTAAATAGATGTAAGGTGTTATTGCGGAAATAGGTGAGCAGAACCGCATGCTCTTCCTGCAGGTAGGCGATATCGCCTAAAGGATGTTTGCGGCGTTGTACCGATTTTAGCTGTTCAGCGTAACGAATGATGGCCTCGCCTGATAAGGCGGTTACCGTAATGTGGTCACTGTAGGGGGCTTGAGCCAATAATTTTTTGTAGAGCTCGATTTGCTGAGCCAACATATCGACATCCATGGCATGTTTTTGTGTGGCGAGCAGTGCCAGGCTGATCAGGTTCATGGGGTTAACGACGGCGGTGGCATTGATACTGGTGGCAATGCGTCTGGCCAGGGTCTCGACCATCTCAGCAACCCAGGGGCTTTGGCTACCATCCTCCTCTTGTTTCCAGTCAGGATGACATTGGTCCAGCAAACCAGCTAGGTAGATGGGTTCGCCAAAGCTTAGATGCACCTTGCCAAAGGTTTTTTTCAGGCGCCTGATGGTTCCTGCAACTTGCAAAAGGGATTCCTTGCGCTTGGGCTGTCCTAATAATTCGCCGACATAAGTGCGGCCCTCCATCAGTTTTTCGTAACCGATATAGGCGGGAATAAAGACGATAGGGCGGGCATGGTCACGCAAGAAACTGAGCACGGTCATGGAGAGCATGCCGGTTCGTGGACTCAGCAGGCGCCCCGTTCGGGAGCGGCCGCCTTCGATAAAGTATTCAATGGAATAGCCTTTGCTGATCATGACGTGCAGGTATTCATTGAATACGGCGCCATACAAAGGATTTCCCTTAAAGCTGCGACGCAGAAAAAAAGCTCCCCCACGTCGCAAGATGGGGCCCACGATAGGCATGTTTAAGTTGGCACCTGCAGCGATATGCGGTGTCATCAATCCTCGCCGAAAAATTACGTAGGACAGGAGCAGGTAATCGATATGGCTGCGATGGCACGGTACATAGATGATTTCATGGGTCTCAGCCAACTCAGCGACCTGGTCGAGATGTTGTACATCAACGCCATCATAAAGTCTGGTCCAGAGCCAGGTCAGAAAGATTTCGTAAAGTCGGATGGTAGGATAGGAATAGTCAGCAGCGATTTCGTGAATATATGATCGTGCGCGACGCTCCGCTGATTCATCACCTATACGGTCCTGGCGCGAGGTAGCGCGTATACCCTCCTGTACCTCGGGGGCCTTCATGATGGCATTCACCAATGTCCTGCGGTGAGATAGATCCGGACCGATGGCTACTTCTCGTTGTCGCCTGAAATGTACACGCAAGACACGTGAAAGTTTGCGTAAGGCCAGTTCACTGCTGGAGGTGCTTTCTGCCATGCTACGCAGGGAGATAGGTTCGCTGAAACGGACCATGGTATTGCGGCCATGCAGCAAAATGGCGATAAATTGCTTAAACGCTCCTGGGGTCGCCCAACTATCAGCAAACAGGATTTTCAGGATAGAGCTTTCTTTGTCCGGAGCACGTCCCCATAAGATGGAAACGGGTACCAGCTGAACATCGAACTCCTTGTGTTCATAAACAGCCTCCATCAGGCGCAGCAAACGTGGGGAGTAAGTAAAACGATTCTGGCGCAGGGGGCCTGCATGATCACCGCGTAACAGGAAAAAAACCGAACGGTCTTCGTGCAGGAAAGGTCCCTGCATGGGGCGCATGGCCTGTGGCAGACCGCGCCTTCGGGTTTCCCTGTCGATAACCAGGAGGTTGGAGAAAAAGCGGGTTTGCAGGACATAGCAGATGGGTTTGCTGTGATCGAGCTGTAAATCGCCCAGGTCTTCAGGAAAGGCCTGAGTACGTACCCAAAGGTAAAGAAATTTACGCGCCAGCCAGAAGAAAAAAGTACCTATGCCCAGTAGTCGCATGTGTTTATCATCAATTTAACGTGTAGGTTAGGGTAGCAAAATGAATCGGCTACCTGCGTAAAACCGTCAATTTGCCATGTAACAAGACATTACAGGCGCTGAAGAGGGGTGTGGGTGTCGACAAATCGACAAATGTCCTTGAGGGCTTGTCGTGCTTCAGGTAAGTAACGGACAAAAGCCTGAAAAACATGGGGCATGCCTGGCCAGATGCGTAATTCCACTTTGACCCCGCAGTCCTTGGCCTGTTCAGCTAAATGGATACTGTCATCAAAGAGGATTTCCTGGTCACTGACATGCAGCAAGAGGGGAGGTAGTCCATGCAGATCAGCATAGACTGGGGAAAGATAAGGATCATGGGTGCCGTGATTTCTGGCATGGTAGTGCCCCAAAGCACGTATGCCTGGGGCATCAAGCATGGCATCGCGCGTGGCGTTCCGGGTCATCGATGGATGGTCTCCGGTCAGGTCAGTCCATGGCGAAAGGCAGATAGCTGCCGAAGGTAGCGGTATCCCTGCATCGCGTAAGCGCAGCAGCGTGGCCAGTACCAGGTTGCCCCCTGCGGAGTCGCCTGCCAGTAGAATGTTCTTGCTTTCGATGCCAGCCTGCAACAGGTGCTGGTAAGCCTGAACGCTGTCTTCTAACCATGCCTCACAACCGGCTTCAGGAGCTAGTCGGTAATCCAAAGCAAATAGGCGCGCAGCACATCCTGTGGCCAGTGCTGCCGTGAGGTCGCGGTGACTGGCTGGGCTGCCCAGGATGTAGGCCCCTCCATGAAAATATAAAATGACCCGGGATCCTGGATGCTCAGGTAATACCCATTCGCCATGTATACCCGGGAGATGCACCGGTTGTACCTGTACATTGCGTGGTGCAGGTAGCCAGCGTATCAGTCGCTCAAATCGTTGCCGGGCTAGTAGTAGTTCAGGGGGCTGCGTCGAGGAGATCGCAAAGATAGGTTTAATAAAACGCTTTAGCGCTGCCTGTATGAGCCGCGCCTGAATGCTTTTGCCAGCCATTAACAGATCACTCCTGCTTAACCGCTTAAGGCACACACCCTATCAAAAATGTCTGACAGATGAAATGACCTCAAACGGTGCAGGAGATGACCGATCGGCTATCGTAGCGCCTGTAGTGCCTGAATACGTGCTTGCAGAGGGGGGTGTGAAGCTAACAAGGCTGCAAGGCTAAAACCTTCATGTTGTCCTTCGGTGATGGCCAGGGCATGCATATCTTGGGGCATGGGATCGGGTAAACCCTGCTCATGCTGCAAACGTTCCAGGGCTGATATCATGGAGTTTCGACCCGCAAGCTGGGCTCCGGCTGCATCGGCACGAAATTCCCGGTAACGCGAAAACCACATGAGAATGATATTGGCGAGTAAGCCCAGCACCACATCGCCAATCATGGAAGTTACATAATAAGCGATGCCTGGAGCATCGCTTTCATTGTTAAAGACACTGCGGTCGACAAAATTACCAATGATACGGGCAAAGAACATGACGAAAGCATTCAGGATGCCTTGTATCAGTGCCAGGGTCACCATGTCACCATTGGCGACATGGCCTATTTCATGGCCGAGCACAGCGCGAATTTCATCGCGGCTCATCCTTTGTAGCAGGCCCGTCGATACAGCCACCATGGCATCATTGCGGTTCCAGCCGGTGGCAAAGGCGTTGGACTGTGCGCTGACAAAAACAGCCACTTCAGGCATTTGGATGCCGGCTCTTTCTGCCAGGTCTGCAACCGTGGACAACAGCCAGCGTTCTGCTTCATTGCTAGGTTGAGCAATGATCTCGGCACCGGTAGCCTTGCGCGCTAGCCACTTGGACAGCGCCAGAGAGATCAAAGAACCAAGGCTGCCCCAGAGAAAACACAAGACGAGCAGAGGTCCCAGCTGTTGTTGCCCGTGACTGAAGGTACTGCCTATGCCCAGAATATTCATGATCAGTCCAGCCATGATCATGACAGCAAGATTGGTGGCTAAGAACAGCAGAATGCGTAGCATGATTCACCTTTCCATCAACAAGGTCGTGTCTCTGGATTGTGGGGGCTGCGTCAACGAATGCAAGTTACAAACGGTTGTGTTTAGTTAACTGCGCTGGCGGCGCCGGTAAGATTCAAGAAAGCGCGCTATGCGCCCAATCGCTTCAGTCAGCTCATCCCGGTGCGGTAAAAATACGACACGAAAGTGATCCGGTGTTGGCCAATTGAAGCCCGTACCCTGTACCAGCAGGACTTTTTCTGTTTCCAGTAGTTCCAGAATAAAGGCTTGATCATCGCTTATTGGATAGATTTCTGGGTCAAGGCGAGGAAAAAGGTACAAAGCCCCTTCCGGTTTGACGCAGGTCACGCCAGGAATGGCCGTCAATAAGCGGTGTGCCAGATTGCGTTGTTCAAGCAGACGCCCTCCAGGGAGTATCAAATCATTGATGCTTTGATAGCCGCCCAAAGCTGTTTGTACAGCATGCTGGGCGGGTACATTGGCGCATAATCGCATGGAGGCCAACATATCCAGTCCTTCAATGTAGTCCTGGGCGCGGCGCTTGTTGCCGCTTACCATCAGCCAGCCTGCACGAAACCCAGCTATGCGATAAGCCTTAGACAAGCCGTTAAATGTAATCACCAGCAAATCATCAGCTATCGTGGCAAAAGAGGTATGTACAGCTTCGTCGTAAAGGATCTTGTCGTAGATTTCATCAGCGAATACGATCAGATCATGACGGCGAGCTATATCAGCCATGCCTTCCAGGATAGAGCGTGGGTAGCAGGCGCCGGTGGGGTTGTTAGGGTTGATAATGACCAGAGCCCGTGTTTTGGGCGTAATACGCCGTTCTATATCGGCTAGGTCAGGGTACCAGCCGTTCTCTTCATCACAGAGATAATGTACTGCGGTACCGCTTGAGAGCGTGACAGCAGCTGTCCATAAGGGGTAGTCAGGGGCAGGCACCAGAACTTCATCACCATCATTCAGCAGGCCCTGCATGGCCATGACGATTAGTTCGGACACGCCGTTGCCGATGTAAATGTCATGGACATCAACGCCAAATAGCCCTTTTTGCTGGTAATACTGTACCACCGCCTTGCGTGCGGAAAAAAGACCGCGCGATTCACTATAGCCGATGGCGTTAGGTAGATTAAGGATGACATCCTCAAGTATTTCCTGAGGAGCTTCAAAACCAAAGGGCGCTGGGTTGCCAATGTTCAGCTTGATGATGCGATGGCCTTGTTCCTCCATGCGGTTAGCCGCTTTCAAAACGGGGCCACGAATGTCATAGCAGACGTTTTTGAGTTTGGCAGATTTGGTGATTTCCATGATGGCTAACCCGAGGCGTGAAAAACGACATGATAACGCAAAGCCTGTGTCAGGGCGAACAGGGGCTGGCTTTCTATGTCAGGATTCCCTATAGTGTCGCAGATGATTTAATCGCAAGCGCTTTTATTTTTCTGTCTGATGGAGTGCAGGCAGTGCTACAGTGATTAATCGGTAGGAGGCGTTGATGAGCCAGTCAGATGAAGGTGGCGAGCAGATCTGGAAGCATAAATTGAGCCCAGAGCAGTATAAGGTGTGCCGTTGTTCTGCTACCGAAGCTCCCTTTTCTGGGGCTTATTGGGATCACCACGAGTCGGGTCTTTATCACTGTGTTTGTTGTGAAGCGCCTTTGTTTTCTTCGCAACACAAGTTTGATTCAGGTACGGGTTGGCCTTCATTCTTTCAGGCAACGGCTACTGTATCTGAACAGGTTGATCGTAGCCATGGCATGGTACGCACCGAGATACGTTGTGCGTCCTGTCAGGCTCATCTGGGTCATGTGTTTGAGGATGGCCCCGCCCCTAGCGGGCGCAGATATTGTGTTAACTCACTGTCCCTGGTATTCAGGGGATTAACGAAAGTATGACCTAAGGGAGTATGTCAGATGAGCAGCATTTATGATTTTCAAGCCATGACGATAACCGGTGAAGAGAAGTCGCTGAGTGATTACCAGGGCAGGGTGCTCCTGGTGGTCAATACCGCCAGCAAATGTGGTTTTACCCCTCAGTTTAAGGGCTTGGAAACCTTGTATGAGACTTACAAAGATAGAGGGTTGATGGTTTTAGGTTTTCCCTGCAATCAGTTTCTCAGCCAGGATCCGGGTAGCGATGCTGAAATCAGTTCGTTCTGCGAACTCAACTATGGCGTTTCCTTTCCCATGTTTTCCAAAATCGATGTCAATGGTTCACATGCTCACCCGCTATTTAAGCATCTGGCAGAAGAAGCGCCCGGGTTACTGGGGATTAAGGCCATCAAATGGAATTTTACCAAATTTCTGGTGGATGCTCAGGGCAAGGTCGTTCGCCGTTATGCGCCTACGGTTGAGCCCGCTTCCATCGCTTCTGATATTGAAGCCTTACTGGTGCATTAACTACGTGATTGACGATAAGCCTTAGGAGTGAGTCCAGTCCATCGCTTGAAAGCGCGCGTAAAATTGCTGAGGTCTGAGTAACCCAGGCGCTCGCTAATGTCTTCGATGCTCAGGCGATGGTCTTCCAGCAGCAGGACGGCTCTGCGCTTGCTGCTGTCTTCCAGAAGCTCACTAAAGCTGGTTTCGTGTTGCGCTAGTTGTCGCTTGAGCGTTCGGCTGGATAAGTGCATTGCGTTGGCCACC
>JAJZHP010000022.1 GCA_021804355.1 Pseudomonadota bacterium
ACAACATACTCATTGTATTCGCATCCATGCGTTTATTGACCTACACATAAACATGTGTTACACCTATTTATGTGTAGGCAACAGAGAGGAACGCGCCATGCCTAATGTTAATATTACATTTTCACTGGATGAAGCAACTATCCGGCAGATCAAAGGAATTGCCGCCCATCACGACACGTCAATTAATGCCATCGTGCGGGACTATTTTGCTCAGTTGGTCAACTCAGGGATCCAAGAAAAGGATGCCATGAATGGCAATCTACAATCGCTCTTTGATTACTCCATTGGGCGAATTGGGCGAACTCAGGCAAAAAAAATCTTGGGAGTGGAAGACAAAATGTTGGCCCAGATGCTCTTGGGTGCTGGATTTCCTCCTCCCCGAGCTAGTCTTGAACAAGAAGATGCCATGCTGGAAGAGATCAAAGACATTCATTTTGTGTGAAGGGAAAGGTGTTTGTCATGGAAACCAACAATAAACGCCTTGTTAAGATTGTGATCCCTGATGCGGGGCCAATAAACACATTGGCCGCAGCGAATTTACTCCCGCTCTTACTCGCCCCACAAAATACACAACTTGTAGTTATTTATAGCGTATTTAAGGAAATTATTTTACGTGCGCCTGAGTTGAAAGCATTTATGGATGCTAATAGCGAACGCATCCAGGTTGTAAAGACCTCAGTCTGCATTGATGATGAAGCAAAAGCACAACGCGGGGAACCTCTTGGCAAGGATCGTGGCGAACTTGCCATTGCCTCTTTTATTTTATCTGAAATAGACGAGGTCATTGGAAACTCCCCCGCATTGATTATTTATGAGGATCGTAAGTTTGGTCGCCTCCATTCACTTAATGATCAGGTTTCAGAAAATTCACATTTCATTACGACAGCCGCTTATCTGCGTAAGTTGGAAGTAGAAGGAATTATCAAGTCCTTTGATTGGGTTTGGAAGCAAATAACGGACGCAAACTTTTCAATAGACAGACAACAAAATCGATCCCCAAACCACATGGAAGTTGAAAAAGAAGCGAACAGGGGAAGTATTATTTTTCATGAATAGCCTGAACTACCTTGAGTGAAGCACCCTGACCTGAATTAACAAAAGATTCACGTCAGTGTCATTTAACCCGGTTAGCGTGGACAACCTTGGGGGCTACTGCGCCCTGTTTTAATTTTGCCACTTGCTATCAGGGGAAAACCATGCAATACCTATACAGAGCCTTACCTTTTGGATTAGTCACGATTTTAGCGGGTTGCGGCAGTTCTTCATCATCAACCACAGCGACAACGGCCATCCCTGTTCCCTCTTCCGTACAGTCAGCACTTTCAGGCTATAAAATATCGGTATTTGCACAGAATCCGGCAGGTTCAACCCATCCTGACGATATTGTTCAAAATGGTAGTCATGTATTCATAGGGTACCAGGACAGTGTCAATCCTGATGGAACGACTATAGGTACTGCACCAGCCTCAGGTCAGGTTATTGAATATGATTTATCCGGCAATATCCTACAAACCTTCACAGCACCTGGTCATATCGATGGATTGCTGGCCTATGACAGCAATACCTTATGGGTCAGTGCCGATGAAGATGGCAATCCGAAAATTACCGTCATCAATCTCGCTACTAATACCCAGCTGACCTACACCCCTGATACCGGCTCAGCTCCCTTGCCTCATGGCGGCGGCATCGATGACATGAAGTTGGTTAATGGACAAGTTTATGTCAGCGCCTCTGCACCCACGCCTACGCCACCCAAAGCATCATCCAGCACAGTCACCTATTCGACAGATGCCAACGGTTCAACGGCGCTTAATGGCATCAATAGTGGCCCCGCACTCTACACAATCACGCTTAACAGCGACGGCAAGACCTTTCATTATGTAACTGCTTTGATGTCAGGCACGATGGCTACCCAACTACCGGGGAATACCAGCGTTACACTTAACATGACCGATGCTGATTCTTCCGCTATAGATGCTGCAGGTGACTTGGTCATCGATAGCCAGGGGGATTCAGAATTGGTATTTATACACAATCCTGGCAGTACCCAGACCGTCAGTGTTCTTCCCGTATCACTTTATACCAATGCATGGCCCATTGATGATGTGCGCTGGGTTCCCAGCACAGGCAATGCTCCTTTCATGCTGGTATCAGACACCAAGGCAGGCATCGTCTACCGGGTCGATGCCAGTGCTGGATTTACAGCAGGTTCCGTCTACGCTGCCGGACAAGGCTCTGTACTACAGCTGGACCCAACGTCAGGTAACTTAACCCCCGTATTTGTCGGATTCAATGCGCCTCATGGCTTGAACTTCATCACTCAATAGCTAAATATGGCCTGTTTCTGGGACATGTTGGCACCCAGAACAGGCCATCCATCGACCCTCTCCGTGATTTATGCTCATTTTTTGTTATCATCCTGCCCGATGCCCAGCAGGAACTTTGCAATGTCTACTATAAAAACTCCTCCCGTTCAGACCACATCAGGTCGACGAGCCAGCATTTCACGTGAAGAGATATTGCAGGCAACACTAGGTTTGCTTGGACCCCATCGCAGCCTGTCTAGCTTGAGCTTACGTGAAGTTGCTCGTGCTACAGGCATGGCTCCCAACAGTTTTTATCGTCACTTTCCTGACATGGATGCGCTTGCCATCGCGTTGATCGACCTGGCCGGCACCACTCTGCGCCGTATTATCGGCGAAGCTCGCCATAGGGTCAGCGCTGAACGCAGTGTCGTACGCAGCTCTGTTGAAGCCTTTATGGAGCAGTTAAATACCAATCAAAAACTCCTTCACGTACTTTTGCGCGAAGGCAGTGTAGGATCTCCTGCATTTAGAGATGCCGTAGAGCGTGAACTCCGATTTTTTGAAGAAGAACTCTGCGCTGATCTTAAGCGATTGGCCAAACTTAATAATACAGGCCTGTATGAACCAGAGCTCACGGCCCGGGCTATAACCCGCCTGGTATTTGCAGCGGGAGCCTCTGCCATGGATCTCTCCCCTGAGCAACATGCCTCATTTACGCAAGAGCTCTGTATCATGGTCAGAATGATTATTGTCGGCACACAAACCATGTCACGAAATCAAGAAAATCGTTTGTAAAAAAAAGGCCCCTCTACAGGGGCCTTGGGAGTAAAAACCTTACAAGGGATAGGGAGCTACGAAGTCAGTCATCGCCACGGAAAGAATAATGACACACGTCCTTGACTAACTCTGTTCCGTCTTTGTCGGATCCATGTTATCGGTAAGTAACTCCTCGGGTTGCAAAGAACTACTAAGACGACGTGGCCATGTCATGGTAAAACAGGCCCCTCCCAGCACCGAACTCTGGGTCACTTCAACATGCCCCTCATGCCAATGAACGATTTTCTGCACAATGGAAAGTCCCAGCCCATAGCCTCCTGAAGCTCGGGTGCGACTATCATCCAATCGAGCAAAGGGTTCAAATATCCGCTCTCGCTGCGACTCGGGAATGCCTGGACCATCATCCTCAACACTGAGCCAATTGACATGAGCGCTCTGCCCACAGCTCAAGATGACACGATTTTCTGCATAGCGAATTGCGTTACCAACCAGATTTTGCACGATGCGGTGTATATAGCGCTCTTCCCCGGCCACCTCATCCATACTCGAAGACTCCACCTCTACGTGCACTGAAGTTCTTAACGCATTGGTCTCAGTGCGAACTCGATCCAATAAAGCAGGTAATGAGAATCGGGTGATGCGTAAATGCGGTTTTCCCTCCTCAAGTTTGGCGTAAGTCAAAATCTCATCGATTAATTGGTTAAGTTCTTCAATATCTGCATCGATAGCCGTCAGTTGTTGTTCCCGATCTGCCAGCAAATCAGTATCAGCCAACATCTCCACCCCAAATCTAATCCGAGCTACTGGCGTACGCAGCTCGTGAGAGACCGCCCGAACCATTTCACGCTGTGAGCCAATCAGACGTTGAATATGCTCAGCCATCCCATTGAATACATTGGCTAGTTGACCAATTTCATCTCGCCCATCAACATCAGCACGTGCAGCTAAATCACCAGCGCGCAAGCGGCGAACTGCCATTTCAAGACGCTTTAATCGCTGCTCCAGAGGGCGTACTAATAAATACGCACATAAGGTTATCGCCAGCAAAGCAATCAGTGAAGCTATCACCATCAACCGGGCTGGCATCCAAGTAAATAAGTACAAAGGTCCCATAACTAAAACACGACTGCTGTCATGGGGAATAGGGGCCAGGATTCTTACCGAAGAACTGTTAGGGGTATTGCCTTGCTTAAGCAACAGCAAGACTTCATTTTGATGGATACGCTTTTGCTGCTCCATATCCAGATGCAAGTCTTTTTCAGGAACTATATTGATCGCAAAACTAAAATAACGACGCAAATCATCCAGCATCTGTTGCTGTTGAGCCGGAGGCACTGAACCCAGCGTATCGAGAAACAGTAAAGCCATGGCTTTACCCTGCTGCTCAGACACCCTGACCATACGTGTATGTACGTACATATCACGGTGGCCAGGCACTTTGACAAATATATCTGCAGCCGTTTCATCCCCATTCAGTCGCAAAATCGTTTGACCATGCTCTAAATGACGGTACTCCCTTGAAGTAAAATGCTGCGGAGCGCCACCTACCAGTTCCAGCGGGGCATCCATCAGTTGGCCCACATCATCCAGCCAAGGGCGAAGCTCCACGCCCTGATGCCGTTGTACCCCGAGAGCAATGAGCCTGAAGACCCCGGTAGCTACTCCTTCCCGATATCGCTGCGCACGCCACTCATTGAATTCCTGCAAACCCCACCACGTTGCTGTTGAAATCAGCAAGATACAAATCAATATCCCCCCATAAAGGCGAAGAAAAATACTGGCTGTGCGATTTTTGCCAGACACATCAGGCATAGGTTAATGATTCTCTGACGAATAAATAACCTTTACTGCGTACTGTTTTAATACGTCGAGGATTATCAGGATCATCTCCAATTTTTGGACGTATTCTTGAGATACGCACATCGATGGATCGATCCTGGCCATCGTATTCAATGCCTCGCAAACTGGCAAAAATGTCTTCTCGTGACAAAATCGTTCCTGCATGCGAAGCCAGCAACCAGAGTAAATCATATTCAGCACTGGTAAAATCAACCAGTTCACCGCGTAAACTGACTGACCGGGCACCGTTATCAATAATCAGCTCACCAAATTCCAAGCGCTGCTGTTGTGGTTCTTCATCACCGCCTTCAACCCTGCGCAGGAGTGCACGCACACGAGCCAATAGCACACGCGGTTGAACAGGCTTGGCCACATAATCATCTGCCCCCATTTCAAGGCCTAGCACCTGGTCCATATCATCACTACGAGCGGTCAGCATCAGTATGGGATGATGAAAGTGCTGGGCTCGGACTTCTCGACATACCGTTAATCCATCGCAACCCGGCAGCATCACATCAAGCACGACTAAATCCGGCTGCTCCTGAATAATACGCCGTATCGCCTGAGGCCCATCAGATTCCATCAATACCTGAAATCCATTACGCTGCAAGTACTCTTGCGTCAAGCTGGCCAGGCGCTGGTCATCTTCAACGATCATGACACGTTGTGGTCGATCTTTTTCAGACATGGAACTTCCTCAATTCGAGACTATGAGCCTACCCAGCATGATAGAGGATTTTAACCCTCTCCTCCTAGGCTTCTTACAATCATCCTACATCCCGGCATAAAAGCTAACAAAACCTGACCCTTACTACGGGCTCAGTCTACTCGACTGTATCATATTTTCAATCTTGCCTTTCTCAAAAAGGCCCTGTATCTTGTATAAATCAAAGACAAAAACACTATATGTTGATTATTTGCCAAAATTCACTATATTTCAGCCTGAATTCCACTTTCAGGGCAGCATCACGGGGCAACACCTATTCGAACGTTGCACGCCACGGAAAGCGCAAATTTTTCGTGTATTTGAACCAGACAAGGAGTAACGCATGCAACCTAATGCTCAGTACGGCACTACAACAGACTCCCTCACCCATAAAAATGAGGCTTCAGATGCCATGAGCTGGACACCGGTACCTGGCACTTTTCGCGTCATCAAACGCAATGGCTCCGTGGTAGCTTATGATGAAAGTAAAATTGCTCTGGCCATGACCCGAGCCTTCCTGGCCGTAGAAGGCGGGCATGCGGCTGCCTCAGGCCGTATCCATGAAACCGTTGAAAGTTTGAGCCATCAAGTCAGCCAGACGTTTCAGCGCCGCTTATCCGGAGGCGGAAACATCCATATTGAAGAAATCCAGGACCAGGTCGAATTAGTTCTCATGCGTTCGGGAGAACATAAGGTGGCCCGCGCCTACGTCATCTACCGTGATGAACGTCAGCGGGCTCGCCAGCAACAGGTAAGCACGACATCGCAGCACCCTCCCCTACATATCACACGAGCCGATGGAAGCCGTTCCCGGCTAGATTTGAACTTATTGGAAGCTCAACTTAAACGCGCAGCCACAGGTTTAAATGATATTGATGTACCTGCACTGCTGGAAGACACCTTACGCAACTTGTACGATGGTGTGAGTGAGACAGAGCTCAATACCGCTATGACCATGAGTGCGCGCATGCGCATTGAGCTTGAACCTGCTTATACCTATGTAACAGCACGTCTATTGCTGGATCAACTGCATCAAGAGGCAATGACAGGCCTTCAATTACCTACCCACTCTCTCCATGAGCTTACGGCGAACCATTACCCCCAAGCCTTTTCGTCCTTCATACATCAAGGCATAGATAACGAACTCCTCACCCCAGAACTTGGCAAGTTTGATCTGGATCGTTTGGGGAAGGCTTTATGTCCGCATCGTGACCTCAATTTCACCTACCTCGGTTTACAAACCCTGTATGACCGATACTTCATTCGTTTTGGACAAGTTCGTGTCGAACTGCCTCAGGTATTTTTCATGCGAGTCGCGATGGGATTGGCTCTCCATGAAAATAACCGCGAGGATCGAGCGATTGAGTTTTATGAATTGCTTTCTTCATTTGACTACATGGCATCGACGCCAACGTTATTCAACTCAGGGACCCTACGCCCCCAGCTATCCAGTTGCTACTTAACAACGATCCAAGATGACCTCCATGGCATCTTTGAAGCCATTCATGACAATGCCATGTTATCTAAATGGGCAGGTGGATTAGGTAATGACTGGACCCCTGTACGGGCATCAGGCGCCCCTATTCGGGGTACCCAAGGCGAAAGTCAGGGCGTCGTGCCTTTTCTAAAAGTCGCCAATGATACGGCGGTGGCTGTCAATCAGGGAGGCAAACGAAAAGGGGCTGTATGTGCCTATCTGGAAACCTGGCACCTGGATATCGAAGAGTTCGTCGAACTGCGCAAAAACACGGGTGATGACCGTCGCCGTACCCATGATATGAACACGGCCCATTGGATCCCTGACCTTTTCATGAAAAGGGTTTTTGATGATGGGGAATGGACCTTATTCTCACCCAATGACGTGCCTGGACTTCATGACAGCTACGGCCTGGCCTTTGAACAGCTATACCAGCGTTATGAGGAAGATACCCGGCAGGGAAAAATTCGGTTATTTAAGCGCCTGCGTGCGCGAGATCTCTGGCGCAAGATGTTGAGCATGCTTTTTGAAACAGGGCATCCCTGGATGACCTTCAAAGACCCCTGCAACTTGCGCTCGCCTCAGCAGCACGTCGGCGTCATACACTCTTCCAACCTCTGTACAGAAATTACGCTGAACACGCGTGATGATGAGATTGCCGTGTGCAATCTTGGTTCCATCAACCTGCTAAATCATGTCACGGAGCAGGGACTGGATCAGGAAAAGCTAAAAAAAACCATTCGTACGGCTGTACGCATGCTGGATAACGTCATTGATATTAATTACTACGCTGTTCCGCAAGCACGTCGTTCCAACCTCAAGCATCGTCCTGTCGGCTTGGGCATCATGGGTTTTCAGGATGCCTTGTACCAATTGCGGTTGGCCTATGCCAGTGAAGCAGCTGTCGAGTTCGCTGATCGGTCTATGGAAATCATTTCCTATCACGCCATTGAGGCATCATGCGAACTAGCTGCTGAACGCGGCGCCTACCCAACCTATGAAGGGTCGCTCTGGAGTCAGGGTATATTACCTATCGATTCGCTACAGCGTCTGGAAGCTGAACGGGGAGCGGTCTACCTTCAGGTAGACCGCAGCCAGACCTTAAACTGGGGGGCTTTACGCACACGAGTGGCTACAGTGGGTATGCGTAATTCCAATGTGATGGCGATAGCCCCTACAGCAACTATATCCAACATCTGCGGCGTCTCCCAATCCATTGAGCCAACTTACCAAAATCTGTACGTCAAATCCAACCTGTCAGGTGAATTCACCGTCGTGAATCCCTTTTTGGTGCGCGAGCTAAAATCGTGTGGCCTCTGGGACAATGTCATGGTGAATGATCTGAAGTACTACGATGGTTCACTACAATCCATCGACCGCCTGCCGCATGAACTCAAGACTCGCTTTGCCACTGCCTTTGAGATTGAACCACGTTGGTTGATTGAGGCCGCCTCTCGACGACAAAAATGGCTGGATCAGGCTCAATCCCTGAACCTTTATATCGCTGGAGCCTCTGGCAAAAAACTCGATATCACGTATCGCATGGCTTGGTATCAGGGATTGAAGACTACCTATTATCTTCGTGCCCTGGCTGCGACCGCTCATGAAAAATCAACGCTTAATGATGGAGCCTTGAATGCCGTCCAGTCAGCATGGAGCCCACAGGAAAGCTCTGCTGAGCCGAAAGCCTGCAGTATCGACAACCCCGATTGCGAAGCATGCCAGTGATCATCAGCAACTATGCTAGGATAGCGAGGTAATATTATGATTTCCTGGGAAGAATTTTATGCGGAAGACCATGCGATTGCGGCCGCACCGCTCTCGCCTACACCAGCAGCATCGCATGAAGCGCATCATAGCCATGCGCCGCAACCGTCAATGGTTTTTGCTGGAACAACGACAAATGCAGCTCCCTCTGCTTCCCCCGTTCTCTTTTCTGACCCCGTTCGACTCACCGATCTGACTGCACCTGGCCAGGCGATCATCGCTGGCACAGGTCTTGAACCTATCGTCACTGGGGCTGCACGACTGCAGGTTGATGACAAAAGAATGATCAACTGCAGGGCTGATCTCAACCAGCTTGTTCCTTTTAAATATGATTGGGCATGGCAAAAATATCTAGACGGTTGTGCCAATCACTGGATGCCCCAAGAGATCAATATGGCCAAGGATATTCAGCTGTGGAAACATGCTGAAGGCCTGACGCCTGACGAAAGAATGGTGGTCAAACGATCGCTGGGCTATTTCTCTACCGCTGATTCTCTGGTAGCCAATAATCTTGTCTTAGCTATCTATCGCCACATTACCAACCCGGAATGTCGTCAATACCTGCTACGTCAGGCCTTTGAAGAGGCCATTCATACCCATGCTTATCAATACTGTGTGGAGTCCCTCAGCATGGATGAAGGCGAAGTCTTCAATATGTACCGAGAAGTACCTTCGGTCGCCAATAAAGCTGCTTGGAGCTTACGTCATACCCATGCCTTAGCAGATCCTCATTTTAAGACAGGCACACCTGAGCACGACCAAGACTTGCTACGCAATCTGATAGGTTTTTATGCGGTGACCGAGGGTATTTTCTTTTATTGCGGTTTTACCCAAATACTCTCCATGGGACGTCGCAACAAGATGACAGGCGTATCCGAACAGTTCCAATACATTCTGCGCGATGAGTCCATGCACCTAAACTTCGGCATCGACGTTATCAACCAGATTAAGCTGGAAAATCCACATCTGTGGAGCGCCTCCTTTCAGGAAGAGGTGCGTGCCATGATCGTGGAAGGAACCGAACTCGAAATTGCCTATGCTCGTGACACCATGCCACGAGGTATCTTGGGCATGAGTGCGGCCATGATGGAAGAATACTTACACTTCATTGCCAATCGCCGCCTGATTCAGCTAGGGCTCACTGAAGAATTTTCTGGTGCCAAAAACCCCTTCCCCTGGATGAGCGAAGTCATGGATCTCAGAAAGGAGAAGAATTTTTTTGAAACCCGTGTCACTGAATACCAAACTGGAGGAGCACTTAACTGGGACTGACATCCTAACCGATCCTAAACTCATCAACTTGTAGGTAAAACTCTGCCGTTTCCTTAGACCCCTCCTTTGCAGGGGTCCATACAATAGGTTCAGGGGCCCGCGTAAGCGGCAGCCATCGGCTGAGGGAGGGGAGGATGTCAACCTGCTGAAAGCGCCATAGCTCGTGCACGATAGAGGTAAATCAAAACCGGAATACCTAGCCACATATTAACGATATGGGTGAGGGTCATCATCAACATACCCCCTAGTGTATGTACTGAAATCGCATGACCCAACCCTGAAACAGCCATAGTTCCCAGCCAGCGCACCACCGTCCATAACATATAGCCGCTCAGCAAGACCCATGCCTGGCCTTGGGTATGATTCCAGCTATCAGCCATGGATTGAAGTGGACTGTTATCCGTGAGCGCCGCCTCAATACTCACCAAGAGATAACGACCTGACAGGTAAACACCCGGTATCAGAAAGGCTATCAACCCCAGCATCACCAGCAATACCGATAACATCTGTGCCACAAAAAGACGAGGTCCTCTTTCCAGAGCCAACTGCCATAACTTCATCGTGGACGTTCCGGTGCCATTAACCAGTCTGTCAATACCTAATATGGCCAACACATCAAATAGCAGTTGCGCAACCAACCCCGGCAGCGTTTCTGCAAGGTTGACATGTAGCCCTGGAGCATGAGCAATATCATCGGGATGCTTGGCTATGTAATCCAACCAAATTTGCACATATTTCCAATTATCCCAACCTGCATAGGTGAGATAACTCAACCAAAGGCTAATGACCACGACCACGGGCAAAGTTAACCCTATCAGCTTCCAGGCCTGGGTTCTAAAAAAGTGCCAAACATCTTGATGAATCGATTCCATAATTTCTCAAAGCCTCGTCATGACTAACCGTATTATTGCACAGGGCATCCTACTTGCCTGGCTAGATTGTAAGGCCATTTGATCCCAAGGATTACCAACAGCTATACTCAAGTTCTCCGACAACCACGGTAGGGATGACTGACGTGAGAAAATGGCGTAACCTTTCGCTAGGGGCAGCCTTGCTGGCACTGGTGTTGGTGGGTGTTCAGGCTTGGCGAACCTACCCTGGGCATGGCGCTCACACAAAAATACCTGTTCCCCCCACCCATTCACGACATGCCTCAACCGTACAGGGGCCAAACAAGTCTGCACCCATCGCTGCTTTACCACCGGCGCACTTGCTTCCTGATCAGGTAGAACTTGGCGCTGAAAATATTGATCGCTTGCATGCAGAACATACTGACCTGGCCTCACGCAAACAAGACCTGGATAGCCAGTTGGCCGACAGTGAAGCCCTGCTTAAACTCAAAGCTCAACGTATCGAACAATTACAGAAACAACTCCAACAGGGCAGTTCCCGAGCACCATGATGAAACCAAAATCGTATGTGCTAGGCTGTTTATGCTTTATGTCCTGCTGTTCAGCATGGGCAGAGCTTGGCGGAAGCAGCCAAGCTCTCATGCAACACCGAGCAGCCACTCAGCATGCTCTGACCGTACCGTTTACACGTTACAGTTATGTGACGACTCAGGGCACCCAAATGCAAGAATATGCCGGCTCCGATGGCGTCATTGTTGCCCAGCGCTGGCTGGGCTCAGCTCCCCCGAACTTGGAGCACACGCTGGGCGCATATGCGCAAGTATTGCATCAGTTTCGACCTCAGCGACCTGATCATCATCGGTTATATCTTGCTACGCCTACCCTGGTCGTGGAGTCACGCATGTACCTTGGGCATTTTCAGGGGTATAGCTACCTTCCTAACGCTTTACCTCCTGGGGTCACGATACAGGATCTCAATTAAGATGCGATCACCTTACCTGGTTTTACTGACTTGGCTGGCTTGGCTGACTTTTTCTTTATTCCTTACCGCTTGTGGTGGGGGTGGCTCCTCCTCCGTCGGAGGCATCCCTTCAAATTCCACTCCCACCGGAGCCAATATCGCACTACCCGGCAATGTCAGCCTGAACAGTTCAACTGATAACAACGTCATACCTTTAACCATTGATGGTGGTCCGACCGCCACCAAAACGAACTATGTCAACGGCGTTTTTGCAACCATTACCATCTGCATGCCATCAACCACCACGTGCCAACGTATTGACCACGTCCTGGTAGATACCGGCTCCGTGGGACTACGCTTACTAGCACAATCAGGTCAAGGTGAGTTATCACTACCCCTCCCCAGCATCATGGATCGTAGTTACAGCCTCTATGAATGCGCGCTATTTGCTGATGGATACGCTTGGGGCAGCGTCAATTCAGCAGACATTCAACTTGGCGGAGAAACAGCCAAAAACGTCCCTGTACAAATCATTGGCGCCGCGACCAACCTTACCCCTTCTAGCTGCCCACAAAGCGCCCCGGTTAATGTGCCTGAAAATAATCTGGCCAGTCTGGGAGCCAATGGTATCTTGGGTGTCGGCGTATTTTCTCAGGACTGCGGTTTGAGTTGTACGCCCGCCCCCTACTACGACTGCAACACGGGTGGCTGTCAAACCACAGCTGTCGTACCCAGCATCACTAATCAACTACAAAACCCCGTTACCCAACTCACACAGGATAATAATGGCATCCTGATACAACTCCCCTCTCCAGGACCTACAGGAGCTGCTGTCATCACAGGCCAAATGCTTTTAGGGATCAATACACAAAGTGATAATACCCTCCCCAGCTCGGCAACCCAGCTGGCACTAGTCAGCGTTTTCAGTTCCAGCCCCATCCCTGCGGGGCAACTGAATCAAGCGCAAGTCAACAATCAGACCTACTCAACCAGTTACTTTGATTCAGGCACCAGTATATGGGAAGTCGGCAATCAATTACCGGCCTGCCCCAATGGCTCAGCAGGGTCAGGCTTCGCCTGTCCTAACCCATCGCCACAGAATCTGCAAGCCACCCTGTATGATGCCAACAACCAAACAGCCATGATTGGCTTTAGTCTGGAAAGTGCCACTACGCTATTTTCCGACTATCCTGCCAATTCCGCTTTCGATAACCTCGCGGCCACGGCTCCGGATAATCAAACTTTTGTGATGGGTTTACCTTTCTTTTATGGCAAAGGCGTTGCGACCCTTTTTCAAAGCAAGAGCCTGCCGGGCACCGGGGCTAGCGGCCCCTTGGTAGCATATTATTCTTTACCATGAAGATAGCCGACATACTGACCTGGAAGTTTCCTCCAGGTCAGCATTGGCAGCAGCGCTTAGATATCAGCGATTTCAGCGGGATAAGCTATGTAGCTAATGCCTGACCAGTACTCAACAATGCGTTGAACCTGACAGCTATAGCCCATTTCATTGTCATACCACACATAAAGCGTAGCATGATGACCATTCACAATCGTGGCCTGCGCATCAAAAACACCAGCTGCACGTGATCCGATAAAATCGGAAGAAACCACTTCGGTAGAATTGGTAAAATCAATCTGACGCTGGTAGCGTGAACTTAATGCCACATCACGCATAAAATCATTCATTTCTTCACGAGTTATCTCGCGAGGCAGAGCCAAATTCAAAATAGCCAGGGAAACATTAGGCGTTGGAACGCGAATAGAGTTACCTGTCAATTTGCCAGCTAACTCAGGCAGAGCCTTGGCAACCGCTTTAGCTGCCCCGGTTTCAGTGATCACCATATTAAGCACAGCAGACCGACCACGTCGATCAGACTTATGGTAATTATCAATCAGGTTCTGATCATTGGTGTAAGAGTGCACCGTTTCCACATGACCTGATATCAAACCAAAGTGCTCGTTAATCACCTTCAGTACCGGTGTAATTGCATTCGTGGTACATGAAGCTGCTGAGATAATCTGATCATCCTGAGTGACATCATGACCATTCACCCCAAAAACGATATTCTTGATATCGCCCTTGGCTGGCGCTGTCAGCATTACCTTGGCAATACCTGGGCGCAGATGACGGCTTAAACCAGCTCGATCTTTCAATTTACCCGTGTTATCGACCAGGATGGCATCGTTGATGCCATAGGCACTGTAATCAACATCTTCGGGATTATTAGCATAAATCACCTTGATGTAGTTACCGTTGGCAATAATGGCTTCATTTTCCTCATCGACAGCAATGGTCCCTTCAAAAGGACCATGCACAGAGTCACGGCGTAGTAATGAAGCCCGCTTCTGTAAATCACCCTCCGTCGCCTTACGAACCACCACCGCTCGCAAGCGCAAGCCATCGCCTCCACCGGCTTTTTCAATCAATAAACGAGCCAGCAAACGCCCAATACGGCCAAAACCGTATAAGACCACATCGGTTGGACGACCTTCATTTTTCTGCCCCAAACTAGGCGCCACTTCACGCCGGACAAACTCGGCAGGGGTCAGTCCTTCAGGGTTTTGTCGATACTGAATAGCTAATTTACCCAAATCAACACGGCAAGGACCAAGATCAAGCTCACATAGTGCCTGCAGCAAGGGGAAAGTATCGACTACGGAAAGATCCCCAGCGATCATACGGACCCTTCGATGATGCTTAAGTATTTGAATCACCGAACGATTGACCAGAGCACGTCCATAAACAGCCACAACCACATTCCGCTCACGGTATAAACGACCAATCATGGGTATCATGGTCTCAGCAAGAGCTTCACGGTTTTTCCAACGACCGAAATGGTCATCCGACAGGGCTTTCAAGGACTCGGCAGTGCTCATGATTAGACCTCAACAATCAATGAAGCGCGCATTGTACATGCTTTTGAACGGAGCATGAACCTACTTGGATCAACTGAAATCAGGGATTATCGAGTAGTCAGGAAGAAAAGAAAGGAAACTTAAAGCCGGCATGCCACGCATGCCGGCAGCGATTCACTCAGTAATCGCTTTGATTTGCTTCAGCAGATCTTTTTGCTTGTCGCTTGGACGCGAAGTTTGCATGGCCATCAGTTTGGACATGTCACCTTCGACACGAATCTGACCGCTCATGAAACCCTGCATACCTGCAGACTGATCATTTTCAACAAAAATACGACGAGCCAAGTCGACAGGCAGTTTGAGCTTGGTACTGCCCGAACTGTTGTGACCGCGTTCGAAACGGCCGCCGTTAAGGCACATATCAACATCACCAGAGGCAGCTCCATTGACGGTGATATTCAGCACCAAACTAGCCAAAGCCGCAGGCACGTCCAGATCTCCAGCTACCTGGGTCAACTTCTCAACTTCTGTAAACCATTCATCCGACAGAAAAACTGCCATCATTTTCTCCTTATGGGGTCTGGGTTCAGCACATAAGCCGGTAAAAGCCTTCAATCACCAGGACATCCGGCATACGCACCGAGCACACCATAAGCGAAAGCCCATCGGCTGGCAAGTAGATCGCAACAATCGCATCTCAGAGATCGTACCCACGCTCTTCATGTAAAACTAAATCCAGACCCTCAGTTTCCTGATCCCCCGAGACACGCATAGGCCCTGTCAACCATGAGGTCACCTTGATGACCAGCCATGTAACCACGGCGGTATAACCCAGAGTGACACCTACACCTTGCAACTGAACAAAAAATTGTTCAGACAGGCTATGATTCTGGCTAGCCATGCCCATACCGCTAAAAACACCAAGGGATGGACTACATAGCAGACCTGCCATCAGCGTACCCAAAATCCCCCCTATGCCATGCACAGGAAAGACATCCAGGGAATCATCAATAGCCCAAACCCTTTTGACCAGCTGAGTCATGAGAAAACAAATAATACCTGCTGACAATCCAACAAGCAGAGCACCGCCAGGACCTACCGAGCCAGCCGCTGGAGTAATCGTTCCCAGCCCAGCCACCATCCCTGTGACAATACCTAGCACCGAAGGTTTGCCAAATCTCCACCACTCCAGAAACATCCAGGTCAAAGCTCCCGTCGCCGCCGAAATATGAGTGACTGCCAATGCCATCGAGGCAGCACCATCTGCAGCCAAGGCTGAGCCTGCATTAAAACCAAACCAGCCCACCCAAAGCATACCGGCACCCGTTACCGTCATGGTCATATTGTGGGGAGCCATGGACTGACGAGGAAAACCTTTACGCGCACCCAAAGTCAGCGCAGCCACCAGGGAGGCTATCCCTGCAGTGATATGCACGACCGTACCCCCGGCGTAATCCAGTAAGCCTTTTTGCTGTAAAAAGCCTCCTCCCCACACCCAATGGCACACCGGGGTATAAACGAATAAGGTCCAAAGTGCACTAAATACCAGCATGGATGAAAATCTGACGCGTTCAGCATAGCCGCCAATAATCAGAGCTGGAGTAATGATGGCAAACGTCATTTGATACATGGCAAACAGTACTTCCGGAACCCCATGCGGGCCCAACGTTTCCCTACCCATGCCAGCAAACAAAATACGGCTACTTCCACCTAACCATGCATTCCAGCTTCCGCCCTGGGTAAAAGCCAGAGAGTACAGACCGATCAACCACATAAGGCTGACGACAGCGGTAATGGCAAAACACTGCATAAGGATAGAAAGCACATTACGCGTCCTGACCAGTCCGCCGTAAAAAAGCGCCAGCCCCGGCAGCGTCATAAACAGAACCAAAGCGGTCGACGTCAGCATCCACGCCGTATTTCCAGAGTCCAATACAGGCATCGGATCCGCATACACCGGCCCCATGAATAGCACACACAGACCCAGGACGAGAGCATTCATTCTCTTCATCACAGCGCATCCCTGTCGGTTTCACCTGTCCGAATACGTACTACGTGTTCCAGATTGGTGACGAATATCTTGCCATCACCTATCTTCCCCGTTCCCGCCGCTTTGCTGATCGCTTCTACCACCTCATCCAACTGACTTGCCTGTACAGCTACTTCCAATCTGACTTTGGGAACAAAATCGACGATATACTCGGCGCCTCGGTACAGTTCGGTATGTCCTTTTTGACGCCCAAAGCCCTTGGCCTCACAGACCGTCATGCCAGTAACCCCGACATCAGCCAGAGCTTCCCGAACCTCATCTAGCTTAAATGGCTTGATAACAGCGATCACCATCTTCATCAAAGACCCTCCCTAACGAACCATAAGCGCGCATAGTATCACCCTATTTTGGTGCAATACTAGGTCAACGCACTTAATTGGGGCCTATTTTGCGGAGATCACTTCAAGATAAGAACGCCGTGTTAGCTCGTAAAATAAATGCGTGCTAAAGCACCCGTTTCAACTTTTTCAAAACAGAAGTCAAAACCATGCAGATTCATGATGGCCGAGACAATACTCAGACCCAAACCATGCCCTTCAACACCACTAGAACCCGAACTTCGGTAGTAACGCTTGAGTACAGCCTCTCTCTCATGCTCGGGAATACCCGGTCCCTGATCCAAAATATCCAGCACCACGCGGTTCTGCAAGCGATAAAGTTGCAGCCGAATCAAGCCCCTGACCGGAGAAAACTTAATCGCATTATCCAGCACATTGGCAATGGCCTCAAAAAGTAGTTCATCATCGGCATCCACAACCATTTCAAGCGACGACTCAAACTTAAGTTGCAGATATTTTTCTTCCGTCAGAGGAAGATAGAACTCAAGCACACGATTTAAAATATCAATCAGAGAGACTTTGGTAAACGCCAGTCGACGCTTCTGACTTTCTATCTCAGCAATACGCAGCAGAGCCCGAAATCTACCAAGAACCACATCAGTATCTTCAAGCACTCCCTCCATCTCACGCGCATGAACCTCATCAACACTACGCTGCAGTCGATACAAACGGGTGCGCAAGCGCGTCATGGGGGTGCGTAAATCATGGGCGATATTGTTACAGACATTACGAACCTCATCCATGAGCCCACCCACACGGTCCAGCATGGCATTAACCACTGACGCCAGCATATCAAGCTCATCATGACTGGCGGAAACATTAAGGCGCACGAAAAGATCTCCCTGGGCAATACGCTCACAATTGATGGAGATTTCCCGAACTCGGCGCAGCGATCTTAGGGATAAATACAGACCTGCGGCCAGCCCCATGATCACCACCAGGGTTCCTCCTTCCACCAACGCCTCTTCAATGATCAACCGCAGATGCTTAAACGATTCAACATCCCGACCTACCAGCAAGCGTCGACCACCCGGCAGTACGCGAGCAATAAACATCGCTTCATGAGCTGACTGCTGCATTTCCTTATCATCAAATTCATGCCGAAGTTCATAATCATGTTCATCCGTCACTCCGTCCCAGTGCAAACCCAGAGGTATGCGTTCCAGATTACCCGCCAACCAATGACCCTCGGCATCAAAATAGCCATAAACCCCATGATGTAAAAAATCACGCTTCACCATCCCATTGACCGCCAATTCAAGATTGGCACCATCCAGCATGACCAGCTGATGCATGCGGGCTTCCAGGCCAAAATCTATACTCCGGGCCATAAACCCGACCGTACGCCAGTACACCAGCCCCATGAGAAAAATGACGGTCAGCAAAAAAAGGGCACCATACACCCAGGCCAGGCGAAAAGCGGTTGTATTCCAGTATTTAGCGACTTTCACAAAACATGAACCCCGACCCACGAATCGTCTTAATCAAAGGAGAAACACCCGTAGGATCGATTTTTTTGCGCAGCCGACCCACATGGACATCAATAATATTGGTGCCTGGATCAAAATGATAACTCCATACGGCTTCAAAAATCATGGTACGCGTCACCACCTGACCACTATTGCGCATCAGATATTCCAGCAGCTTGTACTCCGTGGGCAGCAAGTCCAAATCCTGACCATCCCTGCTGGCCGTTCTCCGAATAATATCCAGCTCAACATCGGCAACCCGCAGTTTATTGGATTGGCCACTACTCAACGTTCGGCGCAGCAAGACCTCAATTCTGGCTACCATTTCCTCTGGAGCAAATGGCTTGGTCAGATAATCATCCCCCCCCGCACGCAGTCCGCGAATACGTTCATCAATGTCACTGAGGGCACTGACCATCAGCACAGGCAACCCAAGCCCACGCTCGCGCAGACTGCTGACCACATTGAGGCCATCGGTGTCGGGTAACATTCTGTCTACCGTCAGCACATCAAATTGCCCACTCATGGCTTTTTGCAGACCCAGATCACCGGTTCCCGCATGTTCGGCCTCAAATCCATGCCGCTGCAATTCCCCCATGATCTCATGGGCCGTCTGCAGATCATCTTCAATCACCAGAACACGGGACACTACACACCTCCAAGACAATCAAGTACCGTCATGTACCATGCGCCATTATGGACAACAGATGAAAGCTAGAGCGAGACTAAGCGTGTTAAGAATTATTCACCGTTCAAACCCCCTACAACCACTCCGTTGTTCGCAACACATGAATAACATCCCCCGGACAGACAACCGCATGGGGAGATAACACGATCCAACCATCGCAAGTGGCTGCTGATAACACCGAGCCTGAACTAAGGTTTTCCGCCAGATACCATCGACCTTCCCTTTCAGAAGCAGGCCAATACTCCTGACGTATACCCGCTTTGCGCTCAAAGCCAGCCAATCCAGAGGTTACCTGAGGATGCTTGGGGTTTTGACCTGTCATTTTTAATAAATAAGGCCTTGCCACTGCACAAAGAGTCACCCAAGCCCCCATAGGATTGCCTGGCAAACCCAACACACATACTCCAGCATAATCAGCTACACATAAAGGTTTGCCTGGACGAATAGCTACCTTCCAGAATTGAAGCTGGCCTTCTTGCCGCAATAAGCTCTGCACATGATCCTCATCACCGACAGAAACACCACCACTTGAAATTATGACCTGCGGGCGCAGACGCAGCGCCTCCTGCCAACGAAGGCGCGTCATCGCTAAAGAATCAGGGACAATACCGAGATCCAACACATCAAACCCCCAACCCTGCAGCAACGCTGCCAGCATGGGCCGATTGCTATTGTAAATGCAGCCAGGACGCCAGCTTTCATGCACTTCTAATAACTCATTACCAGTACTGAGTAAAACGGCACGGGGCCTCTCCCAAACAGTTACCTGAGCCTGACCTAAAGAGGCTAACAAACCTAGTTGCAAGGGGCCCAAACGCATACCTGGCCGTAAAACAACCTGACCATTCGCTACATCATGCCCTGCAGCACGTATATTCATGCCTGAAGTGGGAATCACCAAAAATTTCACGCCATCGGCATCGACCTCAACCTGTTCTTGCATGACAACGGCATCGGCCCCTTCAGGAACCGGGGCTCCGGTCAGGATGCGTGCACAGGTTCCCGATATTAATCGGTCAGGAACTTGACCCGCCGCTATACGCTGGCTCACTGGCAACGACTTCCCCGGCTGATAATCAACCCTATTTAATGCATAGCCATCCATAGCCGAACAAGTCATGGGAGGCACCGCGCGAGAAGCCACCACAGCCTGAGCCAGAACACGGCCATTCGCTTGCGATAACTCAACATTTTCTTGGCATAAATCAGGAACCGTGCGCCCCATTAAGGCAGTCACAGCTGCATCAACATCCAACCAATCAGGATTTTCAGCCATGCCCTAACCTCCCGTCATGTTCATGGTTCGGCGCAAAGTCACCGGTTGTGCCAGATCAAATTCATGGCGGCGAGGCTTGAAACTCAAGGCTTGCTGGACAGCAGGCAAGATAGCTGAGGCCCCCTGCTCACGCAGCACGGCACGCAAATCCAGAGCATGTTCATGCCCCAAACACAGGTATAAACGGCCTTCCGCTGACAATCGCACACGATTGCAGGTGTCACAAAAGTTATGTGAATGAGGGGAAATGACCCCTATTTTTTGCCCCGTTTCAGCATGCTGAAAATATCTTGCAGGCCCACCCGTTATGAAGGAGCTGGCAAGCCAGGGACCTGACTGTTGCTGAAGTAGATCCAGGACTTCATCACTGCTCACATACTGTACTTGCCGATCATGCTCCGTGATATCACCTAAGGGCATCTCTTCGATATAAACCATATCGCAGCCATGCAGGTCAGCAAACTTGGCCAGATCAACCACTTCATCATCATTACGTCCACGCATAATCACGGCATTAATGCGCAGGCGAGCTATGCCCGCTTTGCGGGCTGCAACCAGCCCTTCAAGAACGTCAGGTAAGTAACCAAAGCGAGTAATTTCACGAAATCGATCAGGGCGCAGGCTATCCAGACTGATATTGATACTATCCAATCCAGCCTGACGCAGTGCAACCGCATAAGCCGCCAAATGAGAGCCATTGGTGGTTAAAGCAATTTCTTGTAGAGAACCCAAGGCTTTCAACGATGCTATCAGATTGACTATGTTTCGCCGCAATAACGGTTCGCCACCCGTGATCCTGACCTTCTTCAGACCAGCAGGAATCAGTACCCGCACGATGTCGACAATTTCTTCCAGAGAGAGCAAGTCGTCACGAGGCATAAACTTCATGGTTTCCGTCATGCAATACACACAGCGAAAATCACAACGGTCAGTCACCGAAATCCTTAAATACTCGACAACTCTGCCGCAACCATCTATCAGCTCCAACGACATTAACGTGGCTCCGTTTTTTCCAGAGCCTTGGCTTGCTGCCACCAAGCCTCCATCTGCTCTAAAGTCAGCGCTTCCCAGGGCAGCTGCATTTGTCGACGACAGTCCTCTATATGCTGGAAGCGACGGACAAATTTGGCATTACTTCGGCGCAGGGCTGTCTCTGGATCCATATGTCTATGCCTAGCCAAGTTGGCCAAGACAAACATCACATCGCCCAACTCATCCTCTTCAGCATCAGCATCCTTGCCTAGAATCGCGGCCAACTCCTCAACTTCTTCATACAATTTGTCCATAACCTGCTGTGTGCTCGGCCAATCAAAGCCGACTTCAGCTGCTTTTTTTTGTAATTTACGTGCTCGTACCCAAGCAGGCATACCTGCGGCGACACCATCAAGCAGTCCTGTCGTCACTTCACCTTTAGCACGCTTTTCCTCAGCTTTGATAAGCTCCCAGCGCTGCTCAACTTCCGCTGGCGTCAGGCCCTTAGATTCCCCAAAGACATGAGGATGGCGTCGTTCCAGTTTGGCGACAATAGCTGCAGCAACGTCTTCAAAATCGAACCACCCCTGCTCCGAAGCGATCTGAGCCTGGAACACCACTTGTAGCAACAAGTCGCCGAGTTCTTCACACAAATGCGATTTATCACCGCTATCTATAGCGGCCACAACCTCATGAGCTTCTTCCAGGACATAAGGGGCCAGTGACTCCAAAGTCTGCGCCTTATCCCAAGAACAACCATGCTGAGGATCGCGCAGCCGTCGCATCACATCCTGCAGTCGGTGTATGGATTCTTCCATGCCCGGAACTCCTTCACTTTAGTGATTACCAATACGCCTGGCTTCTATCACATTCGGTTGCTGCGCTATACGATTAAGTACGCGACCCAGCACATCAAGATCCGAGACTTCAATCACTAGCCGCATGGTTGCTGTGCCATCGGACTTATCAGAGTGGGTCTGCACGCCCGTCACATTCACGCGTTCATTTGCCAGCACCGCGGTAATGTCACGCAACAAACCTGTACGATCATAGGCACGGATAAAAACATCCACAGGATAGGGCTGGTGATTAAAAACACTCCAACTGACCGATACAATACGCTCAGGTTCTTGCTCCTGCAATTTACGTAATTCTGGACATTCTGCTGCGTGGACGGTCACACCTCGGCCTTGTGTAATATAGCCGGTGATGGATTCACCTCTGACCGGACGGCAGCATCGTGCCAACGTGGTCATCAGATTGCCCACCCCTTCAATCACGACATCACTTTCTTCGCGTCGACGCGATGGACGCAGCAGGGTCTCAGGTAATAAATCCTGCTGACGGGGTTGAAGATCGGCTAACAGATTGACAACCTGCTGTACGCTGACATCTCCTGCCCCTAAGGCAACCAACAAATCATCACGACTTTTGAGATTAAAGCGTGCCGCCAGGGGATTCAGATCAATTTTACCCAGCGACATATCAAGTCGTTCCAGTTCTTTGGTCAGCATATCCTGACCCGCTTCAAGATTCTGATCGCGATCTTGCATCTTGAACCAATGCCTGACCTTGGCCATGGCTCGAGATGTCACCAGATAACCCAAAGAGGGGTTTAACCAATCACGGCTAGGGGTTCCTCCCTGATGGGTCATAATATCGACCTGATCGCCCGTCGACAGCGCATAGGTCAGCGGCACTATGCGACCGTTGACTCGCGCTCCTCGGCAAGCATGTCCGACTTCGGTATGGACATGATAAGCAAAATCGAGCGGTGTAGAGCCTGCCTGCAAATCGACGACATGGCCATCACGGGTAAATACATAAATTCTCTCATCCTGAATAGCCTGATTAAAATAAGAAGCCAGGTCTTCAGCTCGTGACTCACCGATATCTTCTTGCCATTCCAGAACCTGACGCAACCAGGCAATTTTGCCTTCATAACGTCTATCCTTGCCGCCTTGAGTGCCTTCCTTGTAATGCCAGTGCGCGCATACGCCCAGTTCAGCTTCTTCATGCATCGATGGGGTGCGGATCTGAACCTCCAGTGCCTTACCCTGGGGTCCGATGACAGCCGTATGTAACGACCTATAACCATTTTCTTTGGGCGAGGCAATATAATCATCAAACTCGCGTGGAATATGTCGCCACAGAGAATGAACGATACCCAGGGCAGCGTAGCAGTCACGCACATGCGGTACGAGCAAACGTACAGCTCTAACGTCATAAACCTCACTAAATCGTATCCCTTTGCGCTGCATCTTCCGCCAGATCGAGTAGATATGCTTGGCGCGTCCCGTCACTTCACCTTGAATATCAAACCGATTCAATTCACGCTTAAGAATATCAATAACGTTCTGTATATATTCCTGACGGTCAAGACGACGTTCATCCAGCAATTCAGCAATTTCACGATAGGCCTGAGGCTCCAGATAGCGAAACGAAAGATCCTCCAGCTCCCATTTGATATGACCTATGCCTAGTCGATGCGCCAGGGGAGCGTAAATATCAAAAACTTCACGAGCAACACGTTGTCGACGCTCTTCATTGGCTTCCTTGATTTCGCGGATGGCAAATGTTCTTTCTGCCAACTTGATCAAAGCAACACGAACATCATCAATCATGGAGACGAGCATACGACGCAGATTATCAAGCTGCTGTTGTGGGGTACTCCCCAACGCCTCACGATTGCGGTCAGGATTCATGATTTGATTGATGATGGCCATGCGTTGCACACCATCAATCAAAGTAGCTATATCCTGACCAAAGTTTTTTTCAATTTCGACCAGACTGATCTTTCCCTCGCGCACAGCCCGGTACAACACTGCAGCCACCAGAGACTCCTGGTCTAGACGCAGGTCCGCCAAGATATCAGCCATGGCCAGGCCCGTCAGATAACTACTGGTGCGAGCAGACCAAATATCGCCTCGTGGTGCCTGTTTATCTACTTGCTCGGCATAGTGGCATGCCCGCAACAAGCTATCGTCGTACACTTCCACCTTAAGCTGAATTCGTTGCAGCCAAGCATCCAGATCGACACTGCCATCAGCCCGACTGGGATAATCTTCTCTGACCTTGACCATGGTTCACCTGATGCGATCAAACAACGCTATCGATTCAACATGTGCTGTATGAGGAAACATGTCCATCACCCCGGCCTGCCTGAGACAGTAGCCATTTTCCACCAAAATACCTGCATCTCGCGCTAAGGTTGCTGGATTACAAGAAACATAGACCAGTTTGTCTGCACCAAAACGATGCATGTTACGAACGATCAGTTCAGCTCCGCTACGTGGTGGATCAATCAGCATACGGTCGTAGGGAGGCTCCAGCCAGGACCAATCCTGTTGCTCATCGGCTAAATCAACAGCCAACAAGTTTACGTTCGATAAACCATGCTCAGCCGCATTTTCAGCAGCCCGCTGCGTCATAGCCTCACTACCTTCTACTCCCGTCACGGCAGCCCCGCGTCGCGCTAGTGGCAGCGTAAAATTACCCAGACCACAAAATAGATCCAGTACCTTGTGTTCCGGACGTACATCTAGCAATTCCAATGCCAGTTCAATCATGGCATGGTTAATACCCGCATGAACTTGTGTAAAATCCCCAGGGTGAAAAGCCATACGCAGACCCTGACGAGGTAGCCCGTAGTAAAGGCGTTCATCTCCTGGAGCATCCAGCCGACGTTGTGTAACCGGCCCACTGCGCTGCCCCCAAGCCTGCCAACCACGGACACGGCAAAAGTGAATCAGGGCCTCCTCATCGTGAGCTGGCAAGTCGACCAGATGACGAAATATCAAAGCCAGATCATCATCTCCAGCAGCAAATTCAATTTGTGCTATCTGATCACGTACCTCCAGGGTACTCAACATGGCAGCTAACTCAGGAATCACAGCCCCCAGACGTTGATCAAGCACAGAACAGGTCGCCATATCCACTAAAAAGTTGGAATGTTTCTCACGAAATCCCACCAATAATTTTTCTTTTTTAATGACATAACGTACACCTAGACGCGCCTTGCGCCGATAGCCTAGCGTCGTAGAGCGCAGGGGAGGCAACCAGACTTCAGGCACCAAACCACCAAAATGCAGAAACTGTTCAGCCAGCACATTTTGCTTAAAAACTATCTGTTCATCACTAGCCATATGTTGCAGCGAACACCCACCACACACACTGGCATGAGGGCATGGCGGCTCAACACGGCGATCACTGGCCTCCAGCACCTGCTCGACACGAGCCTCGTCAAAACGACGCTGGTGCGTCACCACACGAGCGATCACCCTTTCTCCGGGAAGCGCTCCTTCCACAAAAACAACCTTACCTTCATGATGAGCTATACCCCGACCTTCATGACTCAACGCCTCAATGGTCAGCTCGCGTTCAGGCATAGGCTGCTTGATTTTCTTGCGCCTCATTGATCACCTCCCTGCCAGGCTTTGAGAAATTCTTGCCAGACAGGTTCAGTGCTTGCAGCCAGCTGCTGTTTCATGATCTCCAACTCCTGACCGTAGGCTGCTTCCGACAAATGCCCTCTCAACTTCTGAAAACTTAAAAAAACCAGCCAGGTATTCATGACATCAGTCTCACAATACGTCCGGATTCGATCATGCTGACCCTGTTTCCAGGCAGGCCACACAGCATCACCCGACATCCCCATTTTACCTGGGAAGCCCAGCAGATTGGCTACATGATCCAGCGGTTGCGTTGCTCGGCCCTGATACATGGCCAGTATATCCATCAGGTCAATATGACGCTGATGGTAACGACTTATATAGTTGTTATAGCGAAAATCACGATCATCCTCCCCCTGATCCCAAAACTTGGGGGCCGCCAATCCATGCATCAATGCGCGGTAATTAATGACCGGCAAATCAAATCCAGAACCATTCCAGGAGATCAATGTGGGCACATAGCGCTCTATCCCCGTAAAAAAACGCTGCAGCAAAGACTTTTCATCACTATCTGCCTCACCTAAGGACCATATACGTAGCTGATCCGGAGTGCGTAACACACAAGATATACAGACCACCCGGTGCAGGGTCAAACGCAAGAAATCAGAACCTGAGGTTTCCTCTCGGCGTTTCAGTTGCATCGCCTCAACGACCGCATCATCATCCAGGTCATGGAGGCCATAAAGTCTACGCCCCGCGTCAACATCAGGAATAGTCTCAATATCAAACACAAAATAATTCATACCAGGCCACCGCTAAATACACCCGTAGACAAATACCGGTCCCCCCGATCACACAAGATAGCCACAATAACGCCAGACTCAATCTGTTTAGCCAGCTTAAGGCAGGCAAAAACTGCCGCACCGCTGGATACGCCACAGCATATTCCCTCATCACGGGCTAATTTGCGCATCATGTCTTTGGCGTCGCCCTCACTAACATCCCAAATTTCATCGACACGGGCCGGTTCAAATATCCCTGGTAAGTAGGCCTCGGGCCAGCGTCGTATGCCCGCAATCTGACTGCCTGGAGCTGGCTGCAGCCCAATAATACGAATGTCCGTATTCTGCTCCTTCAAAAAGCGCGAAACCCCCATAATAGTCCCTGTAGTCCCCATGGAACTTATAAAGTGGGTGACGCGTCCCGAGCTTTGCTGCCATATCTCCGGCCCGGTCATCTCATAGTGCGCTCTGGGATTGTCAGGGTTATTAAATTGGTCCAACCTATAGCCATATCCCTCAGCTGCCTTACGTTGCGCTAAATCCCTAGCTCCTTCCATACCCTCTTGAGCCGATACCAATATCAGTTCTGCACCATAGGCCCGCATTGCATCTCGCCGTTCCATGGTTTGGTTATCAGGCATAATCAGCGTGAGATGAAGACCCACACAGGCTGCCACCATGGCCAGGGCTATCCCGGTATTGCCCGAAGTTGCCTCAATCAGACGATCACCAACTCGAATGTCACCGCGTTGCAAAGCGCTCTTAATCATAGACCAGGCAGCGCGATCCTTAACCGATCCTGCCGGATTTTGGCCTTCCATTTTTACCCAGATCTCAGCGTTGCACCCTTCTGTAATCCGCATCAACCTGATCATGGGAGTTTGCCCCACCAACCCCAAAACACCAGCTTGCATTTCCACCATGAATGAGAACTCTCTATCCGCTGAAAAAAGCAGCTATAGTACACACTTCCAGGCTGTGACGGCGAATAACCATGCGCTACAACCTGCAGACCCGTCTGCTGATTGTAACACTAACCCCCATACTGCTGATGTCGGTGCTCGCTGCGGCACTCTATCTGCATGAGCGCTTTAGTGACTTGGCAACGACAGCGGATGCCCGGCATGAATTACTGATTGAACATTACAGGCTTCGCTTACTCTCCGATTCCTGGACCGATAGTGAATTAAATCGACTGTCGGAAAATGCTCTGGACAATGATGATCTCATTGATTTTTCCTTACTCGATGCCCACGGTAACGTGATCACGCATAGCGGTCATCCCACACCGGCCTGGCCGCATAAAATGCCAGATCTGCAGGGTGACCCCTGGCACTGGACACATCATGGCGCCCATGCCTGGGCCGTACGCATTGAGCACCTGGATAGCCCGACAGGCCAACGTCAGGGTTTATGGCTCGTCATGGACTTCGCATCTACCAGCATACAGCTGCAACAGTACGCAACAGCTTTTTCGGCACTCGTACTCATCTTTATAGGTTTAGGTTTAAGTGCCATTTTTGTCTTAAGTCAAACTAGGCGCCTTCTGGTTCCCCTGCGTCGTATTCAGGAAACAGCAACGCGATTACGTGGTGGTCATCTGAACTTACGCTTTCCTGGCAGTCATGCCCATGAATTCAGTGAATTAGGCATCAACCTCAATCGTATGCTTGAAACCTTGCAAGCCGAAGTTGAAGACCTCAAACAAACCATGACTCAAACCCATGAAGATCTGCAATCCACCCTAGAATCCATGGAAGTCCAGAATATTGAATTATCGCTGGCGCGCAAGGAAGCTGTTGAGGGCAACCGTATTAAATCTGAGTTTCTTGCCAACATAAGCCATGAGATCAGAACTCCCCTCAATGGCATCATGGGCTTTGCTAATTTACTCAGCCGTAGTGCCCTGAGCCCCCGTCAGCTTGATCATGTACAAACCATTCAAAAATCTGCCAATAGCCTTCTGGCCATCATTAATGATGTCCTGGATCTGAGCAAGATTGAAGCCGGTAAGTTGGTCCTCGATAAAGCGCCTTTGAACATTGAAGATTGCATCTTTGATGTCATGACCATGTTAGCTCCTTTAGGTGATCTGAAACACCTCACACAAATTGCTCTGATTTATGATGATGTACCGCGCCATTATCTGGGTGATCCCTTACGTTTCAAACAGATACTTACCAATTTGGTCAGCAACGCTATTAAATTCACCGAGAAGGGCGACATCACCCTTCGTGTCATGCTCGAAGATGGCGACCGGCAGGAAAAAATCTTGCGTATCAGTGTCAGTGACACAGGTATCGGCATGGACCCGAAGGCCAGCCGGGATCTATTCCGTGCCTTTACCCAAGCCGACGCTTCAACCAGTCGAAAATATGGCGGCACAGGGTTAGGCCTGGTAATCAGCAAACATCTTGTTGAACAGATGGGTGGAGAAATCAGCTTTGAGAGCACAGCTGGCGAAGGATCAACCTTCTGGTTCACCGTTCGACTGCCTGAAGACACGCTGCAGACCCAACCCCCTGACCCTATATTGTGGAATTCGGCTGCACTACTCACGCCCCATGACGGGTTAGCTCAAATGTTAAATCACCAACTGGGTCGTTGGTGTCAAACGGTTACCCGGCATACGGAACCCGATGCCTTTCTTCGGGAAGGAGCACGCGACACGGAGATTCTGGTCTTGCATGCCGTCTACGCCGATATGTATCAAGCAGGCTGGTTACCCTCCTTGCGTCGATTGAATATCCCGGTCATCGTATTACATTCAAGCACTGATCAATATCTTGAAACTTTACCTGAGCAATTACCACAAGCTCATTTGCTAACCTTGCCTGTTCTTCCACAAAAGTTGTTCAGCCTTTTACAGCAACTGCATCAACCTGAAGATAAGCAACTCTCATTGATCCCTTACTTAGGCTATGATCTGCAAGTCCTGGTTGTCGATGACCACCCTGCTAATCTCAAACTGGTTGCTACCCTGCTGGAAGACCTTGGTGTCACCGTACTGACCGCCGATCGTGGGCGATCCGCTTTGGACCTGGTGGCGCAAGAACGTTTCGACCTGATATTCATGGATGTCCAGATGCCCGACATGAATGGACTGGAAGTTACCTCAACCATTCGAAGACTTTATCCGGACCGTCATCTCCCCATCATTGCTCTGACTGCACATGCCATGGCAGGAGAAAGAGAGAAACTCATAGAAGCAGGCATGAATGACTATATGACCAAGCCGCTGCAAGAAGCTCAACTGGTTTACATTCTACAAAAATGGACAGGACAAACTTTCCGGCCCAATACCCAGATATCTCAGGAAAGCCAGGATAACGACATCAGATCTACTGCCGTAGATATGCAGGAAAGTATTCGCCTTGCCGGAGGACGCAAAGACCTAGCTAAAGACATGCTAAACATGCTCATCGATGGCCTTCCCAAAGAAATTGAAGCCATTAAGAATGCATTCACCCAACGACAACGTTTGGTTCTTCTTGACAGAGTTCATTATGTCCATGGAGCTAGCCGCTATTGCGGCGTACCTGCTTTACGTCAGGCTGCCGACACCTTAGAGACCCTTATCAAACAATCTGATGCTGAAAGTGACGCCATCTGGTTTGAGATCGAAGTTGCTGTTCAGAACATGCTGGAAGCCATGCAATCTCTCGTTGAGTGGAAAAGCCTGTGAACGACTTTAGGATAGATGCTCCCAAGCCTTATCCA
>JAJZHP010000113.1 GCA_021804355.1 Pseudomonadota bacterium
AGGTGATGGAGGGTACCTTGAGTTTCTCCATCGACGTACGTGAAGGACAAAAAACAGGTTGGTTTTATGATCACGCACCTAGTCGGCTTTGGTTAGCGGCCAGGTCAAAAGGGCTGCGCGTTCTGGATGTATTTTCCTATGTAGGTGCATGGGGCCTGCAAGCTGCTCAAGGAGGAGCTCGTCAAGTGCTGGCCGTGGATAGTTCAGTGGGTGCCCTGGAGCTTTTGCAGGCTAATGCACTAGCTAATGGTGTCGCTGAGCAGGTGCAGACTCGTCAAGGTGATGCTTTTGAGGTTTTAACAGCTTTACGTCAGGAAGGAGCTCTGTTTGATGTCGTCATTATTGACCCTCCGGCTTTTATCAAACGCCGCAAGGATCACAAGAATGGCCTGATGGCATACCGGCGAATCAATGAACTGGCCATGCGGCTGCTCGACCGTAATGGTCTCCTGGTGTCATGTTCTTGTTCCATGCATCTGGCCCGTGAGGAGTTGGTGGATACACTTCGTGCAGCGTCCCGTCATATCGACCGTATGGCACAGATCATATATCACGGTCATCAGGGGGCAGATCATCCCATTCACCCAGCCATACCTGAAACGGAATACCTAAAAACAGTGATTGCACGCATTAACCGGGCAGAGTAACCCTTGATGTGGGTCATGGTTAGTCCCTAGTTCATCAAACATTCATAGACTAGCCATGGTTTGATAGCCGATAAGACTACATTCTATAGCCATTGATGCACACTCATCAGCACGGGAGGCAAGCTCATGTCGCCGATCAATACGATGCCAGATAGCGATAGCCAGGAGGTTCATTACCTGGACAATCATCCTTTTGATGAAATCCAGTTGGGTGACGAAGCGATCCTCGAACGTACCTTGGTCCAAGAGGATATCGTAGCGTTTGCAGCCGTGACGGGCGATACCAATCCTGCCCATGTTGACCCCAATTATGCGCGGGATAGCGCATTTCATGGAGTCGTCGGTCATGGGATGTGGACGGCGTCTTTGATTTCAGCCCTCTTGGGTACTCGTTATCCAGGGCCTGGAACGATTTACCTGGAACAGCAAATGCAGTTCATGAAGCCTGTGCGTATAGGTGATCACCTGACGGTGCGGGTGAGGGTTTTAGAGAAAAATGCTGAAAACCACCATGTACGTTTGAATACGGAAGTGACTAATCAAAAAGGGGTGATCGTATTACGCGGTGAGGCACGTGTCCTGGCGCCTGATAAAAAAATACGCTACCAGGTGAATGGCCAGACCCAGATCATGGCCTTCGATGCGGATGCGCGCCTGCGCGCCTTACTGGCGCGCTGTAAGGATTTGTCACCCGTACGCTGTGCGGTGGTACACCCTTGTGATCAAGAATCGCTGTCAGGAGCATTGCGAGCTGCGGATGCGGGTTTGATCATACCTGTATTAATTGGACCCCGTGCAAAAATACAAGCAGCTGCTCAAGGCTTGTCGGTAGATCTTGAGGCGCGACATATTGAGTGTATTGATGTAGAGCATAGTCATGCTGCAGCAGAACGAGCAGCGCAAATGGCTGCGTCGCGGGAAGTCTGTATGCTGATGAAAGGGAGCTTGCATACGGATGAGTTAATGCGAGCCATTTTACGTATGCCAACGCTACATACGGGTAGGCGTATGTCGCATGTCTTTCACTTTGATATCCCCATGTATGACAAGCCCTTATTGATTACCGATGCAGCGCTGAATATTCAACCGACCCTAATGGATAAAGCTGATATTGTGCAAAATGCCATCGATTTTGCACATGTTTTAGGGGTTGATAATCCCAAAGTGGCCATACTGTCGGCGGTGGAGACGGTGACTCCCACCATCCCCTCAACCTTAGATGCCGCCGCTCTGTGTAAAATGGCAGATCGACGTCAAATCACGGGGGGAGAATTGGATGGCCCCCTGGCATTTGACAATGCCATTTCACCGCATGCGGTTGCAGTCAAGCATATTATATCTTCAGTCGCCGGTCAGGCTGATATCTTGCTGGTCCCTGATCTGGAGGCAGGCAACATGCTGGCCAAACAACTTGAATACCTGGCAGGTGCGAGTGCTTCGGGTTTAGTGCTCGGCGCCAGGGTTCCTGTGATCCTGACCAGTCGCTCTGATGGAAGCCGGGAGCGACTGGCTTCAACCGCCTTGGGCTGTTTGCTGGCCGCAGCCAAATTGCCCTTTGCTTCGAGGGACTGATTATGGGCATACTTGCGCTGAATGCGGGCTCATCAAGTTTGAAATTCTCACTTTATCCTGTGGATAGGGAGGCAGAAGGTTGTATTGGATCCGCTGGGTTACAAGGGGCACTGGAAGGACTGCAACCTGGAGGGCAGCCCGTTTTGCACTGGCAGCAGGGCCAAGATTCCCCGCAGTCCATTGAACTTGAGGGTGACGCTGAGACTAGTTTTGAGCTGGCTCTCAACCATCTGGGAGAATGGGCTCAAGCCGATGGACAGTCTTTACGTGCCGTAGCACACCGCATCGTGCATGGAGGAGAACATCATTGGCAAGCGGCGCGGGTGGATAGCCCGTTACTGAGCGAACTGGAGGCACTGATCCCTCTGGCCCCCTTACACCAGCCCCATAACCTGCTGGCCTTGCGGCGCGCATGGGCCGTATTTCCTGCTGTTCCTCATGTGGCCTGCTTTGATACGTCTTTTCATGCCAGTATCCCAGCCTATGACAGTAGCTATGCTTTGCCAGCCAAATGGCGGACTGCTGGGATCAGGCGCTATGGTTTTCATGGATTGTCGTATGCCTGGCTCATGCAAAGACTGGGTCACTTAAGTTCGCGAGCAAGTGGACGAGTATTGTTGGCGCATTTAGGTAATGGAGCCAGTGTCTGCGCAGTTCATAAGGGCCTGAGCATAGCAACCAGTATGGGCTTTTCTGCCCTGGATGGTTTGGTCATGGGAAGCCGCTGTGGCAACCTGGACCCAGGGGTTGTGCTCTATCTGCTAGCACATGGCTTAGACGCTGCCGCTCTTGAAGATCTGCTATACAAGCACAGTGGACTTTATGGCCTGTCAGGTATCAGTGCTGATATGCGCACGCTGCGTGCTAGTACTGAAGCCTCGGCGCAGCAGGCGATCAGCGTATTTACGTATCGGCTGCAAAGAGAGCTGGGGTCACTTCTGGCAGCGCTGGAAGGGGTAGATGCTTTGCTATTTACCGGTGGCATAGGTGAACATGATGCGCGTTTACGTCAGGATATAGGTGATCGTCTGGTCTGGTGCGGTGTTCGTATTGATCCTGAACTCAACTTTGCCATGTCCACGGGTGAACGTTGTATCAGCTCCCCGGAGTCATCGGCGGAAGTCTGGGTGATTCCCACCGATGAGGGGCGGATGGCTGCACAGGAAGCTTGGAAACTGTTGAGTTAGTAAGCCACCGTGTGGCGCTGGATTCCCAGATCGATACAGCCGTCGGTACTAATGATACTGGATTCTATGCGGTCGCCCTCTTGCAAATACTCACGCCGCTGACGTTGCATCTTCATGAACAGGGCCCAACGCTGTGGGATCGAGAGCAGACCTAACCATCGCTGTTGGCGAGGTGAAGGTAAGCGAAGAGCGCATCCTGCTGGGGTGCCGGTCAACAGGACATCACCGGGTTCAAAGTCACAAATTTGCGAAAGTTCACTCAACGTCTCCGCAGGCTTATAAATCAGGTGGGACGTCAGATCTTGTTGCCGTATTTCTCCATTGACGCGCAGTGTAAGCTGCATATTGTCTAGGTATGGCATGTCTTCGGCGTCCAGCAAACAAAGCACAGGTCCCAGCGGGCAAAATCCGCGGTAACTTTTTCCCTTATGAAATTGTGATTGTTGAAACTGGACATCGCGGGCAGAGATGTCGTTGGCCAGGCAGATTCCAGCGATGTACTCATGCAGATTATCATGGCGGACGGTGACAGGCTGACGTGTTTGCTTGCCGAGGATAAGCGCTAGCTCAATTTCATAATCCAGGAGCTGGACATGGGGTGGTTTGAGAATGAAGCCTGTAGGTGTATGTATCGAGGCGCTGGATTTGGTAAAAAACATATTAAAGGGTGAAGCATCAGGATTCATGCCAGATTCCAGGGCATGCTGCCGATAATTGGCTCCCTGGCATACGATTTTGCAAGGCGCGGTGATCGGAGATAATAAATCCGCATCCCTCAGTGTTGAACTTAAAGGCTCTGGCTCAGCATAAGCTCGTAATTGTAGGGGGGTATATTGCAGAAGCTCAGCAGTTTGGCGGCATGGCAGCTGCAACAGATAAATCTTGGAGGCTATCGATAGACCCCAGCGGGGTTGGCCGTCGATAAGACATCGGATCACATTCAGTGCCATAAGGTAAGAGACCTGTCCAATAGATCGTCAGTAGCGTGAGCTATCGCAGGCTGATCTGTTGCCAGCCATGTTCCTGAGCATAGTGGGCAAGTCGTGCATCGGCATCAACAGCCACCGGTTCATCTACCCACTGCAGTAGGGGTAAGTCATTATGTGAATCAGAATAAAACCTACTGGGATGCCCTTCTAAACCTTGGAACCTTAACCAGGCTTCAACGCGCTGAACTTTGCCTTCCCGATAGCAGGGTATACCTGTCATCCGGCCGGTATAGCGCCCATCGATAATTTCGCCTTCAGTGGCGAGCAGGTCATCAACACCCATCAAGTGAGCAATTGGACCAGTAATGAATCGGTTGGTTGCGGTGATAATGACGATACGATCGCCTCGCGCACGGTGTTCCGCCAGCAATTGCTGCCCGGCAGGCAAAATCATGGGCCTTATGACTTCATTTAAGTAGTCTTGTTGCAGTTGGCTCAGGGTGGCGGCATCACGGTCTTTGAGCGTGCTTAGCACAAATTCGGTATAGCTCCGGATATCAAGCTCGCCGCGACAGTAATCAGCATAGAAAGCATCATTACGCGCCGTATGCTCAACCGGGTCTACCCACCCCTGAGCGGCAAGATAGTCACCAAAGGCATGGTCAGAGTCACCCGCTAAGAGGGTGTTGTCAAGATCAAATAAAGTCAGCACAAGAGACTCACGAAAAAAAGCTGACTCATTATGCCTAATCCTTATCTTTTTATAAATAATTTCCTTGGGGGAGAACTTCTCCTCTTGCCCTTATGTTCACCTTCTAGTATTTATGAAACAATGACTTGAATCGAATTATTGAGAGGATTTCGTGATCGATGCAGAAGGGTACCGACCCAATGTGGGCATCATAGTAGCTAATCTGCAAGGCGATGTACTTTGGGCCAGGCGTACGGGCCATGAAGCCTGGCAGTTTCCGCAAGGTGGCATAGCGCGCGGCGAATCACCTGAGGAGGCCATGTTTCGTGAACTCGAGGAAGAGGTGGGTCTCAGGTCGGAGCATGTCAGGGTGCTGGCCCAGACGCGTGGCTGGCTGCGCTATCGATTACCCGCGCGGTTTATACGGCCGGATCGCCAGCCGCGCTGTATAGGTCAAAAGCAGAAATGGTTTTTGCTTAAACTGTTGGCTGATACCCAGGAAATTCGTCTGGATGTGAGCCAACCAGCAGAATTTGATGACTGGCGTTGGGTCAGTTTCTGGTACCCTTTGAACCAAGTGGTTAGTTTTAAGCGCGAAGTCTACCGCAAGGCCCTGAAGGAATTGGCACCGCGTCTAACGGTGGAAGAGGAACTGTGAGCAACATGCTGGAGACGCTACGGCGCATCGTACAGGAAGTCAATACAGCCCCGAATTTACAATCGGCGCTGGACATCATGGTATCCAGTGTACGAGGAGCGATGGGCACAGAGGTTTGTTCTGTCTATTTACTTGATGAACGGGCAAGCCGATATGTGCTGATGGCTACTGAAGGACTCAATGCGGAAGCTATCGGTAACGTCAGCCTGGGCATTACAGAAGGCTTAGTGGGGCAAGTAGGCTTACGCGAAGAACCCCTTAATCTTGATGATGCTGCCGCCCATCCAAAATTTTACTATCTGCCTGAGACCGGCGAGGAGCGCTATAACTCGTTCCTGGGTGTGCCCATCATGCATCGCCGCAAGATCCTGGGTGTGTTGGTGGTGCAGCAGCGTGACAAACGCCGCTTTGATGAATCGGAAGAGGCATTTCTGGTCACGGTATCTGCACAACTCTCAGGCGTGGTTGCTCATGCGCGCGCCATAGGTGCCTTAGATAGCCTGCGTGGCAATAAACCTGGAGCCGTTGGGATATTTAATGGCGTCTCAGGTAGCCCGGGTGTAGGTATAGGTAAGGCAGTGGTGATTTATCCTCCGGCAGATCTTGATTCCATCCCGGATCGTGTTTGTGATGATACGGAAGCAGAGATTGCACAGTTTCATGAAGCTGTAGAGACCGTTCGATGTTCCATACGGGAACTTGATAAGAAAATGTCCAGCAGCTTGATGCCAGAAGAACGAGCCTTGTTCGAAGTCTATCTGCGCATGCTGGATGATCAGGGGCTGGTCGGTGAAGTCATAGATCGTATCGTTGCAGGGAACTGGGCACAGGGAGCTTTGCGCGAAGTTATTGAAGAGCATGTTCAAACCTTCCAGACCATGGAAGATGCTTATTTACGTGAACGTATGGCTGATGTGAAGGACTTGGGTTTGCGAATTCTGGCACAACTGCAAAAACATAATGCCGGAGAGATACCCAGTTACCCTGAAAATACCATCCTGGTGGGTGAAGACATCTCTACGGCTGTGCTGGTGGAACAGCCTTTAGAAAGGATTGCTGGCATAGCCACCGTGCAGGGGTCAAGCAACGCGCATATGGCTATAGTGGCTCGGGCCTTGGGAATTCCCACCGTGGTGGGGTTAACTGAGCTACCAGTGACCACGCTGGATGATACTGAACTGGTCGTGGATGGTTATCAGGGTCGGCTTTATGTCAACCCATCCAAGCAGTTGCGTAAACGTTATAAAGATATCATCCGTGATGAAAAGCAGTTCGTGGCGGGTTTGGAAGCTTATAAAGACCTGCCAGCGTGTACCCCGGATGGGCACCGCCTGCAGATTCTGGTGAATACCGGGCTGATGGTCGATGTAGCCAGGTCCAAGAACCGGGGTGCTGAGGGCGTAGGCTTATACCGGTCTGAAATTCCTTTTATGATGCGGGAGCGTTTCCCTTCTGAAGAGGAGCAACGGGCTATCTACCGTTTTCAGCTGGAATCATTTGCACCTCGGCCGGTGACCATCAGGACCTTGGATATCGGGGGCGACAAGGATTTACCGTATTTCCCCATTCAGGAAGAAAATCCGGCTTTGGGCTGGCGAGGCATACGCGTTACGTTAGATCATCCTGAAATTTTTATGGTTCAGGTTCGAGCTATGCTCAAGGCATCGCTGGGTCTGGATAATTTGCGCATACTCCTACCCATGGTGTCATCGGTCTTTGAAATTGAAGAGGCCCTGCACCTGATTCATCGTGCTGCCATGGAAGTTGAAGAAGAACTGAAGGTGGCTTTAGTCAGGCCGCAGGTCGGGATCATGCTGGAAGTGCCTGCGGCGGTAGTCCAGGTGGCTGATATGGCTCAACTGGTTGATTTCATGTCCGTAGGGTCCAATGATCTGACTCAGTACATGCTGGCGGTAGACCGTAATAATCCGCGTGTCGCCGAAATTTACTCAGCCTACCATCCAGCCATCTTGCGCACCTTATACAGGGTTGTGCAGGAAGTGCATGCCGTAGGTAAGCCCATCGGTATTTGCGGAGAGATGGCGGGGGATCCAGGTACGGCTACCTTGCTGATGGCGATGGGCTTCGATTCGCTGTCCATGAGTTCCAGTAATTTGTTGCGTATCAAGAAATTAGTTTGTGAAATGCCGCTGGCAAGGGCCCGGGTTTTGCTGGACAGGGTGCTTATGATAGACAGCGGTGCTGTTATTCGCTCACTGGTCGAATATGAACTTGAGGAAA
>JAJZHP010000114.1 GCA_021804355.1 Pseudomonadota bacterium
GGGTTCATCAGTTCTGCTGAGGGTGCCTCCTGATCTACTCGTTGCTTTGATTATCGGGCAATCAGAAAACTATGCGCGGGCTTGGCTGTCCGGTCGGGTGTCTGGCGCCCCGAATTATTATCGCGAGCAACTTGCTAGAGCAGCCTGGGCATCGCTGGAGGCATGCTAGCAACCTAATCAGCTGAGGTAAGTGACATGATCGGGGTTGTTCCTGCTCTGGAACGGCTCGGTTGCATAACGCTGCCCTCGATGTGGTTTGCCCTTGCCCCTGAGTCATGGGCGCCGTTGCATCATCGGACTGATAACAAGCTGAGCTTTGGGTTCTGAGGGCAAATTCTGGTCCCGTTCAATCCCATTAAACCACTCTATCCTCCACGTTTGGCCATCGTTGGGGAGCTGGAATTTCCCCTGTCATCATGCCCTCCAGTAGCATTTAGCGATGTAATTGACACTGTTTTGGCTAATTTAAATTGCTGGTCTGCATGGTAAGAAGATCGAACCATAGCCCCGGAAGCGATGTGACTAAAACCCAGAGTTTTGCCCAACTGGGCATAGCGCTCGAATTCATCCGGATGCACAAAACGGGCTACCGCGAGGTGGTTGCGAGAGGGTTGTAAGTATTGTCCTATGGTGACGAGATCAACCTGGTGCGCGCGCAAATCGCGCAAGAGTTCACAGACTTCCTCTTCGGTTTCTCCAAGGCCGACCATCAGACCGCATTTAGTGGGAATCTCGGGGTGGCGTTGTTTGAAGTCTCGTAACAGCTGAAGCGATAGCTGGTAATCCGAGCCAGGACGTACCGCTGTATAGAGGCGAGAAACCGTTTCGATATTGTGGTTAAACACATCGGGAAGTCCCTGTTCCAGCGCTTCGAGAGCTTTTGCTTGCCGGCCTCTGAAATCAGGAACTAAAACTTCTACGAGTATATCAGGTACGCTGGCGCGTAGAGCTTCGGTACAAGCCGCAAAATGTCCAGCGCCGCCATCAAGGAGGTCATCTCGGTCTACAGAAGTCACCACAACATAACGCAGTTTCAGGGCAGCCACTGTCTCGGCAAGACGTTGTGGTTCTTCGGTATCAAGGGGCAAAGGGCGGCCATGGGCAACATCGCAGAAGGGGCAGCGGCGAGTGCATATATCCCCCATGATCATAAAAGTGGCGGTTCCCTGACCAAAGCATTCGGGTAGATTGGGACAGGCCGCTTCCTCACAGACAGTATGCAGCTTCTGGGCCCGTAGTATGGAGCGTATACGCTGCACTTCACCAGGGTTAGAGACCTTGACACGAATCCAGTCGGGTTTACGTGGAAGCTCTGTTGTCGGTATGACCTTAACAGGAATGCGATCAACTTTCTCGGCACCTCGTTTTTTGTCACCGGCGCGTACTGGGGTGGAGCGTTGGGGTATCTGGGGTGTGTTCATGGCGCACTCGAATCAGCGATGGTGTGAGTATAACAAAGATGATGTTGAAGGTGTTTTAGCAGCCTTTGACGGCAAGTCAAAAAAAGAGAAGGTGCATCATGGGCAAGTTCACGGTGTACATCAGTCATGATCATGCCGGCATATCCGCAGGGATTAATACGATTAAAGGGTTCCAGGTTCATGTCGACGTTCAGCGCCAGACCATGATAAGAGCAGCCTCTGCGTATACGTAAACCCAAAGAAGCAATTTTACGGCCGCTTACATAAACTCCAGGGGCATCTGAACGGGCATGGGCGTCAATATCAAGCTCAGCAAGCGTAGCGATCAGGCTGTTTTCGATAGCCGTGACCAGGGTTCGTACATGCAGGTTGAGTCGTCGCAGATCTATGAGCAGATAGATGATCAACTGTCCTGGACCGTGGTACGTAACTTGACCTCCCCGGTCGCTCTGGATTATGGGAATATCTCCGGGTGCCAGGATGTGTTCAGGCTTGCCGGCTTGTCCTAGCGTAAAGACCGGAAAATGTTCAAGCGTCCACAGCTGGTCTGTGCTCTCGGCATCGCGTTGATCGGTAAATTGGCGCATCGCTTTCCATGTCGAGGCGTAATCGACACGACCGAGTTCGATGATCTCAGGGGGAGTCACAGCACCAGCTTGATCTGCGGGCAAGCAGCCAGATCAGCATAGAGGCGATTAACCTGCTCTTTGCTGAGCAAGGTGAACTCGGCACTCACCGATATGTATTTGCCCCCTGCCGAAAGTCGGCAGGTCAAAGAGCTTGCATCAAAGTCTTTAATATGGCGTTGCAGGAGTTCTGCCACGATCGTTGCCATAGGATGAGAAGCCTCACCGAGCACCTTGAGAGGATAGCGCATGGGAAATTCCCATACGCTCTCATTCTGGATGTCGGTAGGAGGAATATCACTCATCTCAGGCTTTGGCCCGGCCCTTAAACTCACCGGTACGGCTGTCGATTTCGATCTTGTCACCGATTTCAACAAAAGCAGCAACCTGCAGTTCATAGCCATTGGTTAAACGAGCATTTTTGGTAACCTTGCCAGAAGTGTCACCCTTAGCAGCAGGTTCGGTGTATCCGATTTCGCGCACAATGGTGACTGGCAATTCTACCGAGATGGCTTTGCCATCATACAGGACGACTTCGAGGGTTTCAGACATGCCGTCTTCCATGAAATGAACGGCATCACCGAGATTTTCTTTCTCGACTTCGTACTGGTTGAATTCAGCATCCATAAACACATAAAGTGGGTCAGCAAAATAGGAGTAGGTGACTTCAACCTGCTCAAGTATGACCTGCTCAAACTTCTCATCCGCTTTATAGACGGTTTCCTGTCCCTGGGCAGTCAAGAGGTTCTTCATCTTCATTTTGACAACGGCCGAATTACGGCCGGATTTATTATACTCGGCTTTAAGTACGATCATGGGCTGACCACCCACCATGATGACATTGCCGGCGCGAACTTCCTGAGCGGTTTTCATGAATAATCCTGAAACGGGTGATTAAAGGCGGCCTATTGTAAGGGAAGCAGGGGTCGGCCTGCTAGATGAGGGCGACGGATGTCTGCAAGTTGGCCAAAAGTCGGTGACAAAGAGACGATTGTTCGGCCAGTTGTGCACGAAATTGACGTATTAGGCTGCCCTCGGCTTCTAAAGAGTTCAGTGCGGCCCTAAAGTCTTCTGTTTGTGCGGTTCCCTGATTATATCGTTCATGCAGGGTTATAAAAGCTGATGAACAGGGCCGCAGGCTTAACCATCCCGCCACTTTATCGGCATGTGCTTCACTGTCTTGCCGGTAGGCTTGCCAAAGTAGAGGGCGCCCTGCCCAGTGAGCGCGAACCAGCGAATCTTCACCACGAACCAGATTGAGATCACAGGCTCCTAAAAGGCGATCGTAGTCAGTGTGCGACTGGAAGGGTAAGCCGTGTACAGACAGTGATCCTTGCTGGACCAGCGTACCGGGTAATAGGGGTGCATTCAGTGCGCGTGAGACCGCTTGTAAACCTTGGCCGGGAAAAACGAGCAGATGACTGGACCGATCGCCGATCGACAAGGCTTGGATAAGTCCTGAGAGAGGAGCATGTTCATAACAAAACACAGAAATGATGAGGTCTTGATCAGGCCAGTCCTTCATGCCGGCGAGGACTGGCGCGCTGTGTTGCCATTGCTCATGCTGATCAAGTAGGTCGTTTTCTCGCAGTAAACCACCGCTGCTGGGGGTAAATCCGGGTATCCAGAAGGTTTGCCGAAGTCCGGTAGCTGGGTGGATGGAATCCAGACCATGGCATCCTTCCACCCAGGACTCCAGGCCGAGATACTCAAGATTGTAGAGTCGGGGAGGCCGGCTCTGTCGCGCAAGAGTTAACCATAGGGCCGGGCTCCAGTCACAGGCAAAACAGCCGATCCAGGCATCCTGCTCCAGCATGGCGAGCGCTTGAATATCCTCTTGCCAGTGAATGATGCGTAGTCCATCCAGATCTTGCTCAGCCTGGAGTTGCAGGGAAGGCGCCAGTTGAGCCAAAGTCGTGAGTTCATCGATCAACAAGGTGCACGAAGCTCCAGCCTGAGTAAGTTGACGCGCTAGGCGCCAGCACACCCCGGCATCACCGAGATTGTCGATAACCTTGCAGAAGAGCGCTATACGCATTACCCGAGCCTATACAGATTTGCTACTATCTTAGCTTTCCGGAAACCATGTGTAGACATCATGCCGCATTTTGCATTTCCTGATTTCCCCCATCTGGTACCTGAACAGCAAGGTGAGGAATTTTCACGTTTGCTGGAGCGATGCAGGTCGCAGTGGGCCATGCTGGCTGAGGCACCAGCCAGCTTTGAGGCGGCTATACGCCCCCTTTTGGATATGCAGGCTGATCTTGAGGAATTATTCGCTCCGATCAGCCACATGAATGCTGTCATGAACTCACCTGCCTGGCGTGAATCTTACCAGAGCTCGGTCATGGCGTGGTCGACTTACAGCACAGATTTATTGCAACACGAAGGTATTTATCATCAGGTTAAGCGTGTCCTCCAAAGCAGTGACCTCAGTGCAGAACAGCGCCAAGCACTAACGTGGCTAGAGCTGGAGTTCAGACTGACCGGGGTGGGACTGGAGCCAGACAAAAAGATAAGGTTTGCCGAGATCATGCAGCGGTTAGCCTGGTTGCAGAACCAGTTTTCAGAGCATGTGCTGGATGCGACACAAGATTTCAGCCTCTTGGTCGAAGCGGAACAGTTGCAGGGGCTACCGGCGTCGCGTTGTGAAGTTCTGCAAGCCCAGGCTAAGGCTGCGGGAAAGAAGGGATTTCTTTTGAGTTTGCGTGAGCCGGATTACTTGGCTGTCATGACCTACGGGGAAGATAGGGCACTCCGACGGCACATGTATCAAGCGCAGGTGACACGAGCCTCAGAGTTTGGACCTGAAACACGCGACAATGGACCGGTGATGCTGGAGATCTTGCGGCTGCGCCAGGAACAGGCGTCACTGCTGGGTTTTGCGCATTATGCTGATTTAGCGTTATGCGGCCGTATGGCCGGTTCCGTACGTGATATTGACCTGTTGCTTGAAGATCTGTTGCAGCGATCAACAGCCGCCGCCTTACGTGAGCGAGCAGCATTGGAGCAGGAAGCACAACGTTGCGGGTTAGATAAACTGCAGGCCTGGGATGTGGCTTTTTTGTCAGAGCGTATCAAGCAGCGCGAACATGCCTTTAGTCAGGAAGCTCTGCGCCAGTATTTTCCAGTGCCAGACCTGCTGAAAAGACTTTTTGGCCTGCTTAAAAGTCTTTGGGGAGTCGAGATTAGGGAAGCAAAAGCTCCCGTCTGGCACAATGATGTACAGTACTTTGAAGTATGGGAACAGGATCAGGTGATTGCCGGATTTTATCTGGATTTGTACGCCCGTGAGAATAAACGAGGTGGAGCCTGGATGGCTGATCTCTGTGGTCGCCGGCGGTTCAAGGATGGCAACCTGCAAAAACCTGTGGCTTTGCTGACTTGTAATTTTGCATCACCGGATGCCTATGGCGTAGCTCGTTTGACGCATGCCGAGCTGACTACCTTGCTGCATGAATTAGGTCATGGACTGCAGCATATGTTGACTAAGATTGATTTGCCTTCCATTAACGGGATTGCCCATGTGGCTTGGGATGCGGTGGAATTACCCAGTCAGTTCATGGAGTACCTGGCCTACCGTGAGGAAGGCTTGAAGGCGCTGGTCGTGCCTAATGCGCAAGGCGGTGGTATGCCTGAAGATCTTATGCGGCATGTGGTGGAAAGCCGACGTTTTCAGTCGGCTCTGCAGACACATCGTCAGCTTGAATTTGCCTGGTTTGACTTGGCATGTCATCAGCATTGCCCGGAGAGTGTGGGTGAGGTACAGGCTATGCTGAATGCGGTCAGATCGAGGGTGTCCTTAATTCAGGCGCCGGATTTTAATCGCTTCCAACATGGCTTTAGCCATATTTTTGCGGGGGGATATGCGGCTGGTTACTACAGCTATAAATGGGCTGAAGTACTGGCGGCAGATGCCTTTGCCGCTGTGGAGACTCAGGATGGGATCCATGCCGAGATGGCTCAACGCTATCGGGATACGGTACTGGCCTTGGGGGGGTCTAAGCCAGCTGCTGAAGTATTTGAGCTGTTTATGGGGCGCCCGCCAGAGGTGACAGCTTTGTTGCGCGATTATGGCTGGGAAATGACCCCATGAGTGTGCGCTGTCAGTTTATTGCAGGAGCTACCTGCCCTGCCTGTCATGCCGTGGATCGTATTCGCCGATGTCGTGATCTATCGAGCGGGCGGGACTGGATTGAGTGCGTGAGCTGTGGGCATCACGAGGAGTTTCCCAACGAAGCAGAGGAAGGGCAAAGCTCCGCTGTAGTCACGTTGAAACCTCAGGCGCGGCGGTAACCGTCGCGCCCAGCAGCCTTGGCCCGGTAAAGAGCTGCATCCGCTCGGTCAATCAGCGCAGAGCAGTTTTCTCCTTCATGCAGTGCTATGCCTATGCTGGTGGACATGTTGAGCTGTAGCCCCTGAATAGCCATGGGCTCGCGTGTGGCCACCAGAATGTCGTTAGCTATACGCTCCGCAGGGGCATGGCTGCCGATATGACGCAATAGAACGAGAAACTCATCGCCACCAATTCGGCATATAGCATCCTGTTCACGAATGCAGGCTCGCAACCGCGCCGTAAATACCTTTAGGACCTCATCACCACTGGCATGGCCATGGACATCATTGATGGTTTTGAAAGTGTCGAGATCAAGATACATCAAGGCATGTCGCGGCAAGGGGCGCTGAGTCAGTAACTGCTCAAGCTCTTGTAAAAATCCCTGGCGGTTGAAGGCTCCTGTCAAGGGATCGCGCGCAGCGGCATCGCGTAGGCGTTGTTCTTCCTGCCAACGCTCTTCGATATCCCAGGCAATGACATACACCCCTTCGGTCTGACCGAGGATATTGCGCTGGGCGATGCAGCGGAATTCATGTCGACGAAGCCCTGCGTGCGTGGGTAGGCTGGTCTCTGTCCGTGCTAGTCCATGTATCTTGGCTTCATGGAAGCAGGCGGCTATAGCCGGCGGAGCTTCAGGTCCAATGAGTTCGTTCGCAGGTCGTCCAGCGATATCATCGTTACCTAAGTTAAGCGTATGACGGCAACGTTCATTGACATAGGTATAACGTAATTCGAGATCAATACAACTGGCTAGAGCAGGCAGGTTATCTGTTACGGAGCGCAACATATTTTGTCGCAGGTTCAGTTCTTCTTCCGTGCGCTTGCGAGCTGTGATGTCATGTAAGAAGGCGTGAAACTCTAAAAAACCATCTGCTGCGGTGGCACTAAAGCTGATCTCTGCCATAAAGTTCTGATGCTTTAGATTACATAGAGGTAGTTCCAGTCTGCGTTTAAGCCAAGGCCAGCGTCCATGTTTTTTAAATTGAGTAATGCCCATACGCAGCCGGCTGAGAAAAGGCTCAGTCAAGATGCCTTCTGACATGCAAGCTCCTAAGAGCTCAGTCTTGGACCCTCCCAGAAGTACAGCCGCTTCGGCATTGAGTCCGGTGATACAGAGCGATGAGTCAAAGCTGAGAAAGCCTTCTTGGGAGGTCTCCAAGATGGCACGTGTTCTTTCCATGCTGGCGAGTAGGGCCTGTTCTGAGAGTTCGCGACGATGGACTTCTTCGCGTAAATCATGCAGAGCAGCGGTACGTTGATCGATCAATTGGCTGCTTA
>JAJZHP010000115.1 GCA_021804355.1 Pseudomonadota bacterium
GCACGACTTACCGAGGGTCTTGAAAGTGTTACCTTAAGCCTGATGGAAGCTGGCAGTCACCCTTTAAGTGAACAGCAAAAGCACGCTATTGACCGACAGATAGAATCCTTGCAGGGCGCCATAAGTCTGATGCAAGGCCCCAGTGATAACAAACGTCAGCAGGTACTCATAGACCCAGCGTGGGCACCTAAGCGTCAAGCTCATGTGATATATGTGCAGGACATGCTGGGCAAAGCCCAAGCGATCCGGCAACAAATCAATCAAATTGGCTTTGAGGTAACACTTATTGAATCTGCACATATGGCTGAGCAAGGTGAGGTGAGAGCAGCAGTTTTGGTACCAGAACAGGCTTGTGGACAGGCTGAGCTCTTGGAACTGGTACAACAGGCCCGGCAGTGCTACCGCTATGCGCAACTTTTTTTGCTAGATACTCCCGACAGTATTGAGACTCAGGTGGAACTGTTAAGAGCGGGTGTTGATGTACTGATTCATCATAATGAGCCCATCAGTAATCTTTTGACGGAGATACTCGATTTAACAGAAATTCAAGAAAATGAACCCTACCGGATACTGGTGGTTGAAGATTCACGCGTAGCCTCTTTGATCATACAGCGAACCTTACGAGAGCACGGTATCGACTCCTATCCTGTTAGAAATCCGGCCGATATTTTGTCAGCTTTGGATGAATATGTACCTGATTTGGTACTTATGGATATGCAAATGCCGCGATTTGATGGTGTGGAAGCCACTCGAGTGGTAAGACAGATCAGGCGCTGGCGCTCTTTGCCCATAGTTTATCTTTCGGGTGAACAAGATATTGCCCGCCAGATTGAAGCACTACGCTTAGGGGGTGACCAGTTTTTAACAAAACCCTTTAATCCTGTCATGCTGGCAGCTGTCGTAAAAACTCGCGTCGATCGCTATCGCACAGCTCAGCGGAGTACTCAGATTGATGGACTCACGGGGCTGATGGCTCATAGTGCGGGTAAACAACGTCTGGAGTTGTTGGTCAATCGGGCCAGTCAGGAGCAACCCTTAGCCGTGGCTATGGTCGATATCGATCACTTTAAAGCTATTAACGACAGTTTTGGACATCCCTTTGGTGATCGTATCATATGCTCTCTGGCGTGGCTGATGCGAGGCAAGCTGCGCAGCACCGATCTGATAGCGCGTTATGGTGGAGAAGAGTTTTTAGTAGCCCTGCCTGGAGCTGATCGTGAAACTTCATGGAGGGTCATAGAGAATTTACGTCAACTTTTTGTTCAACAACGCTATCAGCATGCTCGTGGAGAATTGAACGTCAGTTTTAGTACTGGATTGGCATTTTGGCAACCAAATTTAAGTGCAGCAGATCTGATACGTGCAGCTGATTCCGCTTTGTTAGAGGCAAAACAAAAAGGTCGTAATTGCGTCGTGATGGCGACCTCCGAAGTCAGCAAGACATAGGTCAGTCCTTGGTATACCATGTTGCCCTCATAATGCCTATGCAGGAGCATTTCAGGTATGCGATGGGGTTGGCTGCTTTTGGGCATCACGATGAGTATACAGGCTAACGCTCTGGAAGTAGCTGTCAGTATGGCTCCTCTTGCCTGGCTGGTAGAGCAGATAGGTGGGCATGAAGTTCACGTCCTCACGATGGCTCGCACGGGCGTTGAGCCTGAGATGTATGAACCGACACCCCGTCAACTGCAAAACCTCAGCAAGGTTCAGATCTACTTGGCACTCGGCCTGCCTTTTGAACAACAATGGCTGAGTCGACTGCGTGCCGGCAGCAGCATGCGCGTGATTGATGTAGGCATGCTTAGGCCCAATGAAGATCCCCATCTTTGGTTGTCAGTTTCCAGAATGAAAATTATCGCGCAACGTATGGCGGCAGCCATGCAAGCCAGTGATGCGGTTCATGCAGCCTTATACCAACAGCGGTTGCAGGTACTTATGCTAGAAATTTCGAGCTTGGATAGACAGCTGCAACAGGATTTTCAGGATATACCCGTAGAACATCGACAATTTATGCTGATCCACCCGTCGCTTACCTATTTTGCAGAGGATTATGGACTTACCCAATGGGTAATTGCCCGTGAAGATGAGGAACCCTCCCCGCGTCATATTCAGGAGCTTTTGCGGCTTGCACGTCAGGCACATTTGCAGGTAATTTTTAGCGAACCACAATTTTCATCCAGAGCCACACAGGCCATCGCCGAAGACCTCAAATTACCCGTTGTGCCACTGGATACCTTACAGGAAAATTGGCCGGTGATGATGCAGCAACTGGGATTAAAATTGAGTGCATCCATGCGGAGATCAATTCCGTGAAGGAAGCTGTGTTAAGCATGCATAACGTCTGTTTTGATTACGGAGCTCAGGGTGTTCTTGAGCAGATCAACCTGGAAGTTGACCGCGGTGAATTTCTCGCCGTCGTAGGACCTAATGGCGGAGGTAAAACGACACTGCTTCGTTTGATATTGGGCCTGTTGAAACCTACGCAAGGAAACCTATTAGTTTTTGGACAGCCAGCAGAACGTGTGGCACCTAGACTCGGGTATGTTCCACAGCATGGCAATCTGGCACCGGGGTTTCCTGCCTCTGCACGTGATGTTGTATTGATGGGTCAGATGCATGATCACCACCATGGACCTGTCTATACGCGTCAAGAAAAACATCAGGCGGATGAGATGCTGGCCTTGGTAGGCATGCTAGAGGAAGCAGATCATCGTCTGGAAAAACTCTCCGGCGGTCAGCGGCAAAGAGTTCTGCTGGCACGAGCCCTGATGGGTCACCCGGAATTATTACTGCTGGATGAGCCCTTGGCCAATATCGATCCCTACGGCCGTCAGTGTATTCTGGAGACTTTGATGGCACTTGAGCCCAGACCTACCATTATCATGGTTAGCCATGACCTGGGTATAACGGCACATGCTATAACATCCATGGCTGCCGTAAACCGATACCTCTTACGTAGTTCGGGACGCACACTGACGGATGACATGTTGCGATTAATGTACGGTACCCATGAAGAAGGTTGCCTGCACTGGCCAGCGGAGACACACGAATAATGGTTACCTTGTTGCACGAATCCTTTATGCAACACGCATTATGGGCATCATTGCTAGTCAGTATAGCTTGTGGCGTTATGGGTTCTCTGATCGTGGTAAACCGACTTTCGTTCATGTCGGGGGGGATAGCTCATGGCGCCTATGGCGGCGTAGGCCTGGCCCTTTATTTCGGCTGGCCGGTATGGCTGGTAACGTCGGGATTTTGTGCAGGGCTGGCCATGATCCTCGGCCTGCTCAGCGAAGAGCGCCATGAACGCACCGATACCCTTATTGGCGTTATCTGGGCGGCGGGTATGTCGCTAGGCGTTGTAATGATCAACCTCACACCAGGCTATGCACAAAATCTGATGAGTTATCTTTTTGGCAGCTTGCTAACCGTGACGCGCCAGGATATTGCGTTGATGGGTATAGGCGATCTGCTTATGCTGGCTTTGGTTGCCTATAACTTCCGTGATCTGATGTCCATGTCTTTTGACAGAGATTTTGCTCGCAGCCGCGGAGTACCCGTACGGGCATTGCAACTGGTTTTACTGGTGCTTATAGCTGAAACCATTGTTATGTTAATTCAGGTGGTAGGCTTGGTGCTGGTCATTGCCCTGCTAACGCTGCCTCCAGCCCTCGCAGAGCGACATACGCGCAGTTTAAGGGGGATGATGCTAGCGGCAGCAGGTTGGAGCTTGCTGAGCAGTGTGGGCGGCTTGCTATTGGCGTATGCCTATGATCTGAGTTCAGGAGCCAGCATTGTGGCGGTAGCCTGCGCGTGTTATACCCTCTTAGCTGCCTTGCAAAAAGTGTTGAACTATATGCGTCAATCCAACGCAGTGGGCGCCTGAATAGTCTCAAGCCATCATGGTATGGCGAGTAGACGCAGCGTGAGCCTAAACCTCTATTCTACCCAAGAAGTTGCAGGACTCTTCCAAAAGAAGAAGCCTGCAACTTCCCAGACAAGAGAATTAATCAACCATCCCGAGTTCAAAGAGTTCTCGCTTCAGCAAAAACTCACGCGGTAGCCGACTGCGCAGTTTCTCAAACCACTCAGCATGCAGCTTAAGCTCGCTCTTCCAGGCTTCGATATCAACATCGGTGAGGGCATCAAACTGCTGACGGCTGACACCTTCAAGACCCGACCAGTCCAGATCATCAAAAGAGGGCATCCAGCCAAGAGGGCTTTGACGGGCAGAAGCCTGACCCTGACAACGACCAATAATCCATTTAAGGACACGCATATTGTCGCCAAAACCCGGCCACATAAAGCGTCCCTCAGCATCTTGGCGGAACCAGTTTACAGTAAAAATACGAGGTGCATTTTCGACCACTTTACCCATGCGTAACCAGTGATTGAAATAATCACCCATGTGGTAGCCGCAGAAAGGTAGCATGGCGAAGGGATCACGCCTGACGACCCCCTGTTTACCCTCAGCCGCTGCGGTTGTTTCAGAGCCCAGGGTAGCAGCCATATATACGCCGTAGTTCCAGTTGAAGGCCTCAAACACCAGCGGTACCGTCGTGGAGCGTCGACCACCGAAGATAAAGGCAGCGATGGGCACCCCAGCAGGATCTTCCCAAGCTGCATCAATCGAGGGACACTGGTTGGCCGGAGCGGTAAAACGCGAATTGGGATGTGCAGCCTTACGTCCTGTAGTCTTAGCGATTTCAGGAGTCCAGTCCTGGCCTTGCCAGTCAATCAGATGTTCAGGAATCTCCTTGGTCATACCCTCCCACCAAACATCACCATCATCGGTCAGCGCGACGTTGGTGAATATGATGTTTTCTTTCAGGGTAGCCATCGCATTAAAATTGGTTTTTTCAGAGGTGCCTGGAGCTACGCCAAAGAAGCCTGCCTCAGGATTGATGGCATACAACTGACCATCTTTGCCGGGTTTTATCCAGGCAATATCATCACCCACGGTGGTTACTTTCCAGCCATTAAGAGCCTGGGGTGGTATAAGCATGGCAAAATTGGTTTTGCCACAGGCTGAGGGGAAAGCCGCTGCGACATAGGACTTTTCACCTGCGGGTGATTCGACTCCCAGGATCAGCATATGCTCAGCCAGCCAGCCTTCATCGCGAGCCATGGTGGAGGCTATGCGTAGAGCAAAGCATTTTTTACCGAGTAAAGCATTGCCACCATAACCAGAACCGAATGACCATATTTCACGGGTCTCAGGAAAATGACAGATGTACTTAGTTTTATTGCAAGGCCACGCTACATCCGCCTGTCCGGGTTCAAGGGGGTGCCCCACCGAATGTAAGCAAGGAACAAAATCACCATCTTCACCCAAGGCATCCAGAACCTGGCGTCCCATACGGGTCATGATGCGCATATTGACAACGACATAGGGAGAATCAGACAGTTCAACACCGATATGGGCTATAGGACTCCCGATGGGTCCCATGGAAAATGGAATGACATACAGGGTTCGTCCACGCATACAACCCTTGAAAAGCCCACGCAGGGTTGCCTTCATACTTTCGGGATCTTCCCAGTTATTATTGGGACCGGCATCCTCACGGTTGCGCGCACAAACATAGGTGCGATCTTCAACACGGGCAACATCGGAGGGATCAGACAAGGCCAAGTAGGAATTGGGACGCTTGGCAGGGTTAAGTTTGATCATACTGCCGCTTTCAACCATAAGGGCGAACAGCTTTTGGGCCTCTTGCTCAGAGCCATCACACCAAACCACGGCCTGTGGTTCAGTCAACGTAACGACCTCAGCAACCCATTGCTTTAGGCGGGAATGACGTACAAATTCAGGAGCAGCCAACACGGAAGTATTCATCAAGAAATGGCCTGAAGTTATCAAGAACGGTAGAAGTGCTGAAGCATAGCGAAAATGACAGATTTTTTGAATGGCTGGATTGTACGGATTGCTATGCAATTGTTGATTGTCTTGTATTTAGTTGACGGAAGGCATGGAGGCGAGCATATTAGTGTACATATGTTCACTTTGTGAGTTGCTTTTATGAACACCGATCGACATTTACCCTTGCCCATCCAGGCAGCTCGCATACTGCACATGGGTAGTCTGTTGGCAGATGCGGGTGCGGGTGCGACTCAGGTAGCCGGTGAAATACATGCAGAGATTAAGGCAGCGGCGGGCGTTCCCGATGAAATTCCAGCAATTTACCCTTGGTTAAGGCTTGGGTTTATATGGATAGCTCACTGGTTGTCGCGTTGGCCCATGCCTGTTTCTGGCGATAATTCGGGAAAAAACTGGCAGAGCCTGATGGCGGTGACGCAAGGCGTGGTCGGTGATCATTTGCACGGGCGTAACAGTGCTCTGGAGCAGCCTATGCAACTGCTGGATAGGCAAGGACGGCAGCTGGATGTCGCCACAGCAGGTGGTGGGGCATGGTTGGTCCATGTGCATGGACTTTGTATGTCGGCGCGTGCCTGGGAAAATCCGAGGGCCCAGGCCTGGATGGATGCTATGGAGATGCAAGGCTATCAGGTCGCCTGCCTGCGTTATAACAGCGGTTTGTCCATCCCTGACAATGGACAGAAATTTTCTGCCTTGATGCAACAACTGCATCCTACTCGTCTGGTTTTGGTGGGGCATAGTATGGGGGGGTTGGTCATGCGCGCAGCTTACCAGCAAGAGCAGGCTGTAACCTGGTTACCGGCTTTACGTATGGCCGCTTATCTGGGATCCCCGCATCAGGGGGCTCCGCTGGAACGTTTGGGGGAGCAGGCCAATCGACTGTTGACCAGTTTGCGCATGACAGCACCTCTGAAGCGGCTGGGCGACTTGAGAAGTCAAGGTATTAAAGACTTACGCCATGGGCATGTGGGTGAGGCAGGACAAGCTTTGCCTGAACATGCTACACACCTGCTCTTTGCTGCTGAACTGGAAATCAGTCGTAGCTGGGGATTTTCCGGACTAGGTGATGGCTTGGTGCCGGTGCGTTCAGCGTTGGGTCAAGACCTTGCCGGTATGCATCATTTGCAGGGTGGTAAAATCATACGACGTCTCTTGCGTGGACGACACCATATGCAGCTACTGTCGGATGATTCGGTCTACGAGACCTTGTCCGAACAGATCAATGCCTATTCGCAGGGAATTCGCCGCTGGCATGGCTGAACGCTGCAAAGTTCACTATGATGGACCCTGAATCCTCCATGACTCAGGGAATCAGAATATGCAGCGGGCGAGTTCCATCAGCAAATTTGGCGCAGCATTGGCTGTACTGACATTAGTGGCGTGTGCTCCCATGAAGCCTGAAAAGGTGAGTCAGCGCACCCGAGTACCGGGAGTAGAGGCCAAAAATGCTGTATTTGCTCAGTTAGCGAATCAGGATAAGCAATGGTATTTCGCTCAGCTATCTGCTCAGCCGCCGCAGGATGTGCCCTCGATTCAGCTAGGGCCCATGCGACCTATCAATCCTCCTGACAGGAAAGATGCCGTACGAGGACTGCTGGGATTGCTACCTACTCAGCAACGACATTCGCTAACCTATATACATGACCCCATGAGTCAGTTCAGTGTAGATCCGTTGAATATGCTGGAAATGTATACCTTGGGACTGGTGATCGTCATTCCTGGCACCGTTTTTGGTCCCCTGATAGCTTTGGCAACGGCGAATCCAAGGGATCTGGGCTGGGT
>JAJZHP010000023.1 GCA_021804355.1 Pseudomonadota bacterium
GGCTGATCACCGTGCCATTAATGCCGTTGAGATCACGAACTATGTGCAGGACAGCTTTGAGTTGTATCCAGGGTAGCTGGCTGTATCGCTGTCTTTCCAGCCAAGCAGAGATGCCTTCGCTATCTAGGCAGAAACCTTCCCGTTGTACCTGTTCACGAAAACCAAGCTCAAGTTGTATGAGGGTCTGCACACAGGCTTCCTTGACACTCAGTAGGCTGGTGAGGGTGCTGAGGTGGTTGTCTTGTAAAGCCTGTCTCTCTTGTAATAGCAAATCAAGTAATTTCAGGCTTTGCTGACACAACACCTGTAGAGGATGTGATACGTTCATGTTGACCTCCCGCCGCAAGCCCGGCAGTATGGGATGATGCCGGTAGATCAAGCAAGTAACGTACCAGCTTTAGCGGTGTAACTCCTCTTCGTTCTGCAGTAGTTTCTGCGCGATACTTTCAGGGTTGATGGTATACGTGTTGTTGGCTATGGACTGACGCAGGTGCGAGACTTTGCCACTGTCGACCGGGCCATTGCGCAATTGCTGAGCCAGTTTCTGCATGGCCATCGCTTCAGCGCTGATGACCACCTGTCCTGTTGCGGCAGGAACTGCCGGAGGACTGGCAGGTTCAGCAACCTGAGGGGGCGGGGAACCCGCTGTTACACGTCCTGAGGCAGCGCTACCCGATGAGTTGGCGCTGGTGTTGGTCAGGTTTCTTCCGGAACCTGCGCCGGGAATGTCGATCACCATGATCGCGTCACCTATTCATGTCCGATGAAGGGATATTGCCCTTCAAACAAGTTTGCATGACTAGTTTGTCGGCCTTCTTCAGGAAAACTTGAGGACTTTATTATGACTATGACCTATGAGTATGAATCCTATGTGAACCGATCTCAAAGTGGAACTTTGACGACATGCGATTCAGCAGCAAATCCCTGAACTATCTTGCCGCTGTCATGGTGTTGCACCCGCACGGATTCACCCAGGCTGGCATCATCTAAGGCGGTGCCGACATCACTGACCGTCAAGTTTCCGGCAGTGGCCTCGATCAGCACCTGATCGCCGCGGCGAACCAGCAGGGGGGGATTGAGGTCATGAGGATTGATGACGGTGCCTATGGCCAGGTCTCGCCGCGCTATAGCGCCAGCGACTAGCTTGGTATCGGTGAGATAGTTGCCATGCATCCAGGTAATATCTTGCGGTTTAATGATCAGGTTTTCTGCAGGAATACTATCGCCACGGCGCAGGCTGTTGCTGACAGTGACCACGGGTAATGTCACCTTGACCAAGACAGGCACCCAGCGTGCCTGAGGCTGGCCTGGGCAGGTCAATTTGACGTTGACCCGGGCAATCCAGTGTTCTCCTGGCGTTAGCCCGATATTCCAGGGTTGTGAGCATTCCGTGTTATGGTTGACAGAATCCAGTAAGTCGACGTGTATCTCAGCCGCCTGAGGGTTGTCACCACTGTTACGGGCTGTTTGTTCAATCCGGGCTTGCAAGTCATCGGCCCAGGAAGCCGGGATTAAAAAAAATGCCCCGATCATCAAGCACAACCGGAATATTTGGCCTAGGCTAAGGGCTAGGTGCGTGGGTAGTCGCCAGCTGAGTGGGATGGCAGGCCGGCAAGGGGTGATGATAGTCGTGGGCATCATGCCTGGGATTCCTGTCAGGGTCTTGATAGTGAGTAAGCAATTATTGCGCCAGTGTTCAGGCGTGCATGAGGTAAGCGATCATGAGCGGGTTGCTGGAAACCGTAGATAAACGAACGCAGATGGTAGGTCAGAACCGTCTGGAGCTGTTGCTTTTTCGCCTTAGCGGCGATCAACAGTACGGTATCAATGTCTTTAAGGTCAGGGAAGTGTTGCGTTGCCCTAAACTGACCTCTTTGCCCAAGCGGCATGATGTGGTCCGTGGCGTGGCTCATATTCGTGGCGGAACCATCCCGGTGATGGATATGTCACTCGCCGTCGGCGGGCCGGCCATGACCAATATCGATGAATGTTTCGTCATTATCACTGAATACAACATGAATATTCAGGGTTTCATGGTGCGTTCGGTGGAAAATATCATCAATACCAACTGGGAAGATATTCATCCGCCACCCAAGGGGTCCGGAAAACAAAGTTACCTGACGGCAGTCACTCAGGTGGGTGACAAACTGGTGGAAATCATCGATGTTGAAAAGATTCTCGCTGAGGTCTCGCCTATGCACCATGAGGTGTCAGCAGGTGTGGTGACTGATGATGTGGTATCGAGTGCTCAAGAACAAAAACTGAATGTCTTGGTCGTCGATGATTCCTCCGTGGCCAGGAAACAGGTGGTCCGTTGCCTGCAGACCATAGGCGTGCAAATCAAGGAGCTGAGTGATGGTCAGCAGGCCATCACGCATCTGCGTCAGTTGGCTGATGAGGGCAGGGACGTCACCAAGGAGTATATCTTGCTGATCTCGGACATTGAGATGCCTGAAATGGATGGTTATACCCTGACCTCGGAGATTCGTAAGGATCCTCGGTTAAGTGGCTTGTTCGTGCTCTTGCATACATCGTTATCGGGAGTTTTTAATGAAGCCTTGGTCAAAAAAGTGGGTGCCAATGATTTTCTGGCTAAATTTCGCCCGGATGAGCTGGCTGCCAAAGTGACTGAGCGGGTACGGGCCAATATGTAAACCCGGAGATGTTGATGTCTTCGATGCCATTATTGGCGGAGCTATTGGCGCTGCTGCTTGGGTGTGGTTTGGTAGGCATAGGACTCGTGGTCCGGGGTGAGCGTCAAGTCATCTACTGGGGGCTGGGTCAGGTTGCCCTGACATGGAGTCAGCTGTTTACGGATGTCCGAGTTGCCGGTTTTAGGGTAGGTTTGGTGGCATTTGGTGTGGTCGCCTCTTATCAGGGTACACGTCTGTTTTTAGGCAAGTCGCAAAGTTTTAAAGCGTGGATGTTTGTATTAGCCACGTTATTACTGCTACTGGTGAGTTTCTGGGGAGGAGCGGGAAGGTTGACCGCTCTGTCCGGTTGGGCGTTGAGTGGCCTCTGGTTATGGATGGGAGCTCAGCTGGCCATCCATAAAAGCCGTTATCGTTGCGTGGGTGGCTTTCTGGTCGTTCGGGGAGGGATTAGCTTGCTGCTGGTTCTTCCGTTCCCTGCAGTGGTGAATCAGGGGCTGCGGTCGATATACCCTGTGGTTGAACTGTTTTCCCTGCTCAGTATGATGTATGCAGTCCTGGCGGAAATGCAGGATCGCTACCTGCAAACCATAGGTAGCCTGAGCCATGGGCTGGCCATTTGTGATGAGTTGGGTCAACTGCATCTGCTCAATGAGCAGGCTGCTCATTTGCTAGGGTATGAGTCGGCAGCCTCGCTGCAGGGTCATAGGGTGATGCGCCTGTTTCCCCACACAACGCCGCAACGTATCCTCGCCTATTTGCAACGTGTCATGCAGCAACGTGATCAGCAGCAGGGGCCTTGGGTCGATGAAGTCGAGGTGATGCGCTTTGATGGTACGCTGTTGCCGGTGGAGCTGATCGCCTCGGTTTACCGAGAGCGCGGTCAGCTTTATGCGCTGATACAGGTCATCGATATCCGCGAACGCCGTTTAGCGCTGGACCGCCTGCGGCGCGCTGCACGCATGGATGCCCTGACGGGTCTTCTCAATAGGCATGCTTTACTCGAAGCCATGGATCATATCGTCCAGCATGCCTTGCAAAAGGGTCAGGAAGTCGGGGTGTTGTACATCGATCTTGAGAGGTTTCACCATTTTAATGATGCCCTGGGTCATAGTGGTGGTGATCAACTGCTCTCGGAAGTGGCGCACCGATTATGCCAACTGGTCAAGCCTGATGATGTTTTGGCGCGTGTGGATGGTGATGAGTTTGTATTGGTTATGCCTGGGTGTGATTCAGGTGAAGCCCTGGCACGCATTCAAGAGGCTTCTGCCAAAGTTCAACAGTTATTTGATCTGCCTTTTGAGATTCACTCTTTCTCAGTGCGTATACGACCTAGCCTGGGAGCCTGTATATGCCCCCTGCAAGCTATGGATAAGGAAACCCTGCTGCAGCAGGCCAGTCTGGCATTATATGCCGCTAAAGACCAGAAACTGCGTGAAGTATGCTTGTTCGATCAGGATATGGACGTGCGCAACCGCTATAACCTGTTGCTGGAAGAGCAAATGGCCCTGGCCTTGCAGCGGCAAGAAATGCATTTGGTCTATCAGCCCATCATGGATGTAGATGCACATCGCTTTGAAAAGGTGGAGGCTTTGTTGCGCTGGGATAATCAAGAGTTGGGGCGTGTCGATCCGGACAAATTTATTCCGCTAGCGGAAAGACACGGCATGATTTTGCCGCTGGGTAATTTTGTGGTGAAACAAGCCTGCCAGCAACTGGCAGCGTGGAGAGGAACCCCCATGGAACACGTCAAAATTGCCATTAATATTTCAGCTTGGCAATTGTACGATGTCCATTTTATGGCACATACCTTGGGGTGTTTGCAGACCTATGGTGTGGTTGCACATCAACTTGAACTGGAATTGACGGAAAGGGTGCTGATCGATGACACCCCGCAGACCGAAACCTTGTTAACGATTTTGCGTGATTTAGGTTTTGGTTTATCGGTAGATGATTTTGGCACGGGTTATTCAGCCATGAGCTACTTGACGCGTTTTCCACTGACGACCTTGAAGATTGATCGAGCCTTTGTGCGTGATGTGGCTACCAATGAACGTAGTCGTATGCTGGCTTCTGCGATTATCGCTCTGGGTCGTAGTCTGGGTATGATGGTGATCGCTGAAGGTGTTGAAAAGCTATCACAGCAGCATGAACTACAACATCTGGGTTGCAATCTCATGCAGGGTTATTATTTTGCCCGCCCCATGCTGGCTGAAGCGCTTATGGATTCGGTGATGCATGACCGCTTACGGTTGTAATTTGCCGACACCTGCCGTTCAAAGTCCCTGGCCGGTAGCTCGCGGCTAAGTATTTAAGGGATCCTGCAATGTGGTACGGATGTTGCTTGTTATTTATGCAAGCAACGATAGGTAAGAGGATCCGTATCATGGCCCTGAATTTTAATACAGCCTTTGGGTTTCACGAACGAGCCTTGAATGTCGAGTCGCAACGCATGCAGATTCTGGCATCTAACCTGGCTAACAGTGATACCCCCAACTATAAAGCCAAAGACATCAATTTTCAGGAAGCGATGGCGGCAGCTGCCCAGGTCACCGAGGCCGGCAGCATGTCACAAACGGCCGCTGGTCATTTGTCAGGGCTGCCAGCATCCAGTCCCGCCGGGGTGGTGCAGTATCGCCTACCGACCCAGCCGGCTCTGGATGGTAATACAGTCGATGCGCAACAGGAGGAGGCTGCCTTCTCGCGAAATGCCATGACCTATCAGGCCAGTCTTACCTTTATCACAAACTCGATCAAAAACCTGATGACCGCCATACAGGGCAACTAAGGAGGTAGATCATGTCCATGGGAGATATTTTCACCATCGCAGGCAGTGGCATGAGCGCCCAGACGGTACGTTTGAATACCGTATCGAGCAATATTGCTAATGCTGATTCGGTGAGTTCTTCAGTAGGAGGCACCTACCGGGCCAGAGAACCCGTGTTCAAGGCGGTGCAGCAGGCCTTATATGACGCTAACAATGGCGGTCAACCCTTGGCGTTGGGGCAGGAAGCAGCGGGAGTTCAAGTGGCAGGTATCGTGGAAAGTCAGGCTCCTTTGCAGATGAAGTTTGAGCCACAAAATCCCTATGCTGACAAGAATGGCTATGTAGCTTACCCCAACGTCAATGTCGTTGAGGAAATGGCCAATATGATTTCAGCTTCACGCTCATTTCAGACCAATGTTGATGTCATGAATACCGCTAAGACGTTAATGCAAAAAACCTTGACCTTAGGCCAGTGAGGATACTGTCATGACGACGACGAGTGCCACCAGCAGTAACTCATCTATCTTGAGCCAGTATGCCATAGGCAATAATACGGCAAGCAGTACGACCAGTAATGCGTCTGCGGCGGCAGCAGCTACCTCGGCAGCTACCCAGACCTTAGGTGAAAATGATTTTCTGACCATGATGATGGCTCAGCTTAAAAGTCAGGATCCACTTAATCCCATGGATAACTCGGCGTTTGTGGCCCAGCTGGCTCAGTTCTCTCAGGTTTCAGGCATACAGAACCTGAACACCACCATGACCAGCCTGAGTCAGAACATGACTTCCAATCAGGCTTTGCAGGCATCATCACTGATAGGTAAACAAGTTTACGTGCCGACTTCGACAGCGGTGTACGGCGGTTCAGGGCCTCTGGCAGGCCAGATTACGGTGCCGCAGGCAACGAGCTCCGTAGCCGTTACCATCGCCGATAGCAGTGGCAATGTGGTCAAGCATATCAATTTAGGCAGCCAAGCGGCTGGCAGCACACCCTTTACCTGGGATGGTACCAACGACCAGGGGACAGCGTTGCCCGCAGGCAATTATAGCGTGGCGGTGACTGCTCCGATCGGGGGGCAAAGTACGCAGCTGGCCACAGCACTGCCAGCCAATGTCAACAGTGTCAGTTTTACCGGAAGTGGCGGAGCCGTTCAGCTTAACCTGCAAGGTTTGGGCACGGTGGCACTGACTTCCGTACAGCAAATAGCTCAATAAAGCCCAGGAGTTTATCATGGCCTTCAATACAGCACTGAGCGGACTCAATGCCGCTAGCTCCAATCTGGATGTCATCAGTAATAATATCGCCAACGCCAGCACGGTAGGTTTTAAGTCATCACGCGCTGAATTTGGTGATGTTTATGCTGCTTCTGTTCTGGGCACGGGGTCCAATGCCGTGGGTTCGGGGGTCAATCTGGCTAATGTCAGGCAGTTATTCGACCAAGGGAATCTCCAAACCACGGGTAACAGTCTGGATGTGGCCATCAGCGGTGGTGGGATGTTTACCATGAGCAATGCTGGTGCCTTGACATATACGCGAGCTGGGCAGTTTGGCCTGGATAAGAATGGCTACATTGTCGACTCAACCAATGCACAACTGCAGGGCTATGCCGTTGACGCTAACGGTAATGTGGTCGGCAATAATTTGACGGCATTGCAAGTGTCGACAGCAAACCAAGCGCCTAATCGAACCACGGACGTGAAGGGTAATGTCAATCTGAATGCTTCTGCTTCGGTACTGGTCAAGCAGGGTAATACCTATCAGTCTTTAGGCACTAAAATTGAGAATGCTGTCGTCGGTACGGTCAATGGATATCCTGCTGAGAGTGTCTCCATCAACAATACCAATTCAGGGGGCAGTTCGGTCATCAATTTTACCGCCAACGAATCTGCCTTGGCCATGGCGCAGCAACTGCAAGCGGTGACTGGCGTGGCCGCTACAGCGACGACAATGGCCAAGGTGACAGGCTTTAACAATTCAAGTTCTACCGTCACCCTGAACGGCGTGACGTTAAGCGGAAGTACACCGGCAGCGTTTGCCGCTGCCATCAACAGTTTGACCGGTACGACCTTAAGCGGTATCACGGCAGCCGTGAGTGGGACTACGGTGACAGTGACGTCCAATAACGGACAAGACCTGAATTTTGGTATCAGCGCCAGTGGCTTTGCAGCTGATACCTTGACAGTGCAAGGTATGACCAGTGCAACCAGCCCGGTAGGCGTTGCGCAAACGATTACGGGAGCTGCGGGAGGCCAAACCACGGTCGGTGGTCTGGTCAACCTTAATTTACAGCAAGGATTTAGCCTGACGGGAGGCGGTGGTAGTATTTTTACGGCATCTCCTGTGGCTAGTCCCTATATATCCAATACCTTTGATCCGACTAATCCGGCAACTTATAACTCGGTGACAGGAACGACGGTCTACGATAGTGTAGGGAATGCGCATCAAATGACGACCTATTTTGTCAAGGATTCCACACCCAATACCTGGACTATGTACGTACAAGTGGACGGGCAGAATGTTGGCGATCCCAACACGGCATTACCAGCTCCGGCTAACACACAGCCCACCATGTTTTCTCATAACATTGTATTTAATAATGATGGCAGCTTAAATTCCACGGCGACGCCACCTATTCTGGTGTCTAACTGGACTCCTTTGAACTCGGCAGGGCTGCCTAACGGTGCGGTGAGTGGTCAAACCGTGGCTAATGGTGGAGCCTTACCTATTCCTATCCCTCCAACCAGTTCCAACTTTCAATTAGATCTGACCGGGACTACGCAATATGGTAGCCCCTTCTCCGTGAACTCCTTGACGCAAAATGGCTATACCACGGGGCAACTCAGCGGTTTGACCATCGGTAATACCGGTCAGCTGCAAGCTAATTACACCAATGGGCAATCCAAGACCTTAGGGGTGGTAGCGCTGGCCAATTTTCCGAATCAGCAGGGATTAAAATCCGTCGGTGGCACATCCTGGACACAAACTTTTGCTTCAGGACAGCCTACTTACGGTCAACCGGGTTCGTCATCCTTGGGGTTGCTGACGTCGGGGTCCCTAGAGCAGTCCACGGTGAATCTGTCCTCGGAGCTGGTGAATTTGATCACTGCCCAGAGTAATTACCAGGCCAATGCCAAAACCATTCAGACAGAGTCCACGGTCCTTCAGGCTGTGATCAATATCGGTGGTGCTCCTTAGGGCCTGAGTCAGGAGAATTGATCCATGGATAAGTCACTTTATCTAGCGATGTCGGGTGCGGCGCAGACGCTTAATGCCATGGCCATTCATGCCAATAACCTGGCCAATGTCAGTACTAACGGGTTTCAGGCCGATCTGGAACAGGCTCGTTCTATGCAGGTTTTTGGAGCCACTTACCCCAGCCGTGTCTATGCCATGATCGAGGAACCCACGACCAATATGAACCACGGCACGATCAATACCACGGGTAACGCCTTGGATGTCGTGGTCAGTGGCCAAGGCTGGATGGCGGTACAGGCGCCGGATGGTAGCGAGGCCTATACACGGGCGGGTGATTTTCATCCGGGCGTTGATGGCGTATTGCGAAACGGCGCAGGGTTTGCTGCCTTGGGTAGTAGCGGTAAGCCTGTCGTGGTTCCTAATGCCATTCGAGTACAAATCGGCAATGATGGTACGGTCAGCTATCAGTCACCGGATGCAGCTTTAACCGGACTGGAAGTGGTGGATACCCTAAAACTGGTGACTTTGGATCCTACGCAATTGCATAAGGGGGCTGATGGCCTGATGCATTTACCGGCAGGTACGGCCGCCCCGGTAGCAGATCCTTCATTAACGCTGAGCAATGGGGTGGTAGAAACGAGTAATGTCAGTGCTGTCGGTGAGTTGGCGCGTGTGATTGAACTATCCAGGCAGTTTGAAATGCAGGTTAAGTTCATGCAAGACGCGCAAAATAACGATCAATCTATGGCACGAATCATGCAATTACCCTAATCATGTGATGGGACATTGACGCAGGAGTATTCGCCATGCAACCCGCTTTATGGATCGCCAAAACCGGTTTGAGCGCTCAGGATTTTAAATTAGCTACCATCGCCAATAACCTGGCCAATGTTTCAACCACAGGATTCAAGCGCGATACAGCAACGTTTCAGGATCTGCTCTATCAGACGCAGCAATCACCCGGTGGTCCTACCTCATCAAATACGGCTCTGCCCTCGGGATTAAACATAGGTACCGGGGTACGTATTGGCTCGACCATGAAACAATTTACCGAAGGTTCGATTTCAGTGACCAGCCAGCCGCTGGATATTGCTATCAATGGCCGTGGATTTTTGCAGGTGATGCTCCCTGATGGAACCACAGCTTATACCCGTGATGGCAGTTTACAGATGAATAATCAGGGACAACTGGTGACAGCCCAAGGTTATACGGTACAACCGACGATTACGATTCCTCCTCAGGTCACGCAGGTTACCATCGGTGCGGATGGTACCATTTCATACAATAATCCCACCACGAATTTGCCGACGCAGCTGGGACAAATCACGATAGCTGATTTTATCAATCCCCAGGGTTTACAGCCTTTGGGCGACAATCTGTATCAGGAATCGGGATCCAGTGGAACCGCGGTGATTTCACCGCCGGCTATCAACGGCATGGGTAGCTTGCAGCAGGGGGCTTTGGAAACCTCCAACGTCAATATCGTGACGGAGATGGTCGATATGATTGCAGCTCAGCGCGCTTATGAAATGAACTCCAAGGTCATTGCAACCGCCGATCAGATGATGCAATTCGTTACCCAGAACATGTAGGTGAAATCATGAGAAGCTGGCTACTGCTAGGGTTTCCGGTGATGCTCAGTGGGTGTATAGCTCCGATAGCGCATCAGAATGATCCGGCCTATGCCCCGGTCTTGCCCTTGCCGCGTATAGCTCCAGAAAACAACAGTGGCTCTCTCTTTCAGGCAGGCTATGGCGTGGGTTTGTTTGAAGATCATCTGGCGCGTCGTATCGGTGATGCCATCACGGTGGTGCTGCAGGAAAATACGTCGTCCAGCGATATCAATAACGCGATGATCATGAAAAACGATACTAATACCGGAACCGTAGGGGTCAATCTGGGTGGATTTAAACCATTTGGTGCCAATTTTGCGGCTAATACCAATGCACAACGCAACTTCATGGGTAATGCTGTGGCGGGTCAAAGTAATACCCTGACCGGTAATGTTACGGTCAATGTTATCGATGTCTTACCTAATGGCATCCTCGTGGTTCGTGGTGAAAAATGGGTGCATTTATCCCATGGTTCAGAAATCATCCGTGTGGCTGGTGATGTTCGCCCTGAGGATATCAACCCGGATAACACCGTACTGTCGACTCGGTTGGCGGACGCCAGGGTCACGTATACGGCGCGTGGTGAGCTTGAGGATTCCAGCGAAAAGGGTTGGTTCTCCAAGTTGATCAGCAGCATCTACTGGCCATTTTAGGAGTCATGTTCATGATCCTTCGTCTTGTCATGATGTTGCTGATGTTCAGTATGGGAACGGCGTATGCCGAACGTATCAAAGACCTGGCAGAGATCTCGGGAGTGCGTCCGAATCAACTGGTAGGCTATGGTTTGGTGGTGGGTCTGGATGGCACAGGGGATAGTACCAACCAAACACCGTTTACGGTACAAAGTTTCAAGAACATGTTGGCTGGGTTTGGCATTGCTGTTCCCGCCTCGATGAATCCCCAGCTTAAGAATGTGGCAGCTGTGGCCTTGCATGCCGAGTTACCTCCTTTTGCCAAACCGGGACAACCTATTGATGTCACGGTATCCAGCTTGGGGAATGCCAAAAGCCTGCGCGGTGGAGCCTTATTGATGGCGCCTCTGAAAGGGGCTGACGGCCTGACCTATGCCGTCGCTCAGGGTAATCTGGTGGTCAGTGGTTTTGGTGCCCAAGGTTCAGATGGTTCCAAAATTACGGTGAATGTTCCCACGGTGGGGACGATTCCTGGGGGAGCACTGGTAGAACGTACGGTGAGCAATCCTTTCTCGACGGCACCCACACTGACCTTTAATCTGCATCGTTATGATTTTACAACTGCCATGCGGGTCACGGATATCATTAACAAGACGTTTGGGCCCAATACAGCGACAACGCTCGACGGTGATTCCGTGCAGGTAACTCCTCCGGTCAATTCCAGTGATCGCGTGGTGTTTATCTCGACACTGGAGAACCTGGATGTGAGCCCGGGAACCGCGGCTGCGCGCGTGATTATCAATTCCCGCACAGGCACCATTGTCATAGGTCAGGATGTCAGGGTGTCTCCTGCCGCCGTTAGTCATGGCAACCTGACGGTGTCCATCTCGGAAACTCCCGAAATCAGTCAGCCTGGACCATTGTCCAATGGCCAGACAGAAGTTGTGCCCAAATCCAATATCCAGATAACCCAGGATAATCGGCATATGTTTCTCTTTAAGTCGGGAACTTCCCTGGATGATATCGTGCGAGCGGTCAACCGGGTGGGGGTGGCGCCTGGGGATCTGATGGCCATTCTGGAAGCACTCAAGGCGGCAGGTGCCCTGCAGGCTGAGATCAAGGTGATATGATGGCTAACGTCGGCCTGAATAATTACAATGACCTTTCGGCCTTGCAGGCCCTGAAAATGCAGGCCAGTCAGGGCAAGGATCCTAAGACTCTGCAGCAGGTAGCCAGGCAGTTTGAGTCCTTGTATGTCGGTATGATGCTTAAGACCATGCGAGAAGCCACACGCTCACTGAATCCCGATGATCCCTTGAGTTCGCAGCAGTCACAGTTTTATGAGGATATGTTTGATAGTCAGATGTCCTTGTATATGTCTCAGCATGGCGGCGTGGGGCTGGAATCTGTATTAGTGCGCCAATTGGGAGGACAGGCCGGGGCGCTTTCGAAAACCCCGGTAACAGGCCACCTGACACCTCGAGCCACCTCATCGGTGACGGCACCCACCCGTCAGGAACAGCAGGATTTTATCGATCAGATCATGCCTCATGCTCAGGCCGCTGCGCGCGCCTTAGGCATCAGCCCGCGTGTCATCGTTGCTCAAGCTGCCCTGGAAACCGGTTGGGGGCAGTCGATCAAGCGAGGTTTGAAGAATTTGTTTGGTATTAAAGCGGATTCCGGTTGGCAGGGTGAGGTGAGCCGCTCAAGTACGCTGGAAGTCAATACGCAGGGTGAATTGAAGCGGACCCATGCGGATTTCAGAAACTATGCCACCCTGGCAGATAGCATGAATGATTATGTCCGCTTTCTTAAAGCCCATCCACGTTACCGGCAAGCCTTGCAAGCAGGTACGAATGAACAGGCATTTATCCAGCGCTTGAGTGATGCAGGATATGCCAGTGATCCACACTATGCCATCAAGCTGGCACGAATCATGAATGGAATTTCACCATCGTCGGTCCCTTCGGCGGGCTAAGCGTTAGCGAGGAGGCGTGGTGTGAGTAATTTGATGAGTATTGGCCTGACCGGTCTGAACGCCAACTCGGCGGCTCTGAGTACCACAGGCAACAACATCACCAACGCCAATACGCCAGGCTATAGCCGTGAAAGCACGGTGATTGCCAGCCAGACACCAGAATCAACGGGTAGTTATTCCAGCGGCACCGGCGTTAGTGTTCAGGGGGTAGTGCGCCAGGTCAATACCTTTGCACAGTCCCAATTACTGTCTGATACCTCGCAATCCAGTCAGTTAACGGCTTATTCCACGGCGCTAAGCCGTATCAACAACTATGTAGCAGGCGCAAGTACCAGCGTCAGTACGCAGATACAGACTCTGTTCAACGATATGCAGACCGCACTGAGCAACCCTTCATCGGTGACCAGCCGTCAGGTTGCCTTCTCTGATATGCAGACCATGGTCAATACCTTCAATGCCTCTGCAGGTGAAGTCGCCAGTGAAAATCAAAGTGTCAACTCAACCTTGACATCCAATATCCAACAGATCAATGCACTGGCGCAAAGCATTGCCAAGCTCAATGTGCAATTAGCCGGTAGCGCCAATTTGCCGACAGCGCAGCAGCCCAATAGCTTGCTGGATAGTCGGGATCAGTTGCTGCAGCAATTGTCTCAACTGGTATCCGTTTCGGTGGTCAATGACGGAACCGGTGTTGATAATGTCTTTATCGGTAATGGTCAGGCTCTGGTCGTTGGGGCACAGGCCTCGGCTTTAAGCACCCAACCCGCGGCGCAGAATGCCGCGCAACAGGATATCACCATCGCCTCGGCCACAGGACCGCGTGTTATTACGTCGACCATCAGTGGAGGTAGTGTCGGAGGACTGCTCGGTTATCAACAGAATGTACTGGGTTCGGTGCAAAATACCCTGGGCCAGATGGCTATGGTGCTTTCCAACGCCATGAACTCACAGAACAAGTTGGGCGTGGATCTCAGCGGAAGTCCAGGCATCAATCTCTTTAGTGATATTAACAGTACGGCGGCGACCACCAGCCGTATTACGTCAGATAACGGCAATCCTTCGCCGCAGACCTATGGCATGAATGTCAGTATTTCATCAACGTCACAATTGACCAATAGCGATTATGTTCTGGCATTTACCGGTCCAGGAACGGCCTATACGCTGACACGTAGTAGTGATTCCAAGGTGGTAGCCCAAGGTAACTTGCCGGGAAGTTTTCCGACAGCCATCAATGCAGACGGATTTAGTATCAACCTGACCAGCGGTAATTTTGTGGCGGGTGCCAAATTTTATGTCTCTCCAACCCGGCAAGGCGCTTCCAGCCTGGCTATGAATGTGACGACCCCCTCACAGCTTGCTCTGGCCTGGCCTGTGACAACCAGTAACAGTGTCACTAATCAGGGCAATGCCACCATCAGTGTGGCGGGCGTAACCAGCACGTCCACGCCGACATTTACTACCAAGCCCGGGGCCATGTCCCCACCCTTGCTGGTACGCTTTACCAGTGCTACGACCTACGATGTGCTCAATAACAGTAATCCGGCCAGTCCTAGCCAGCTGGTGCCACCGGTCATCAATCAGACGTATAACCCTGGCGGGGTCAATACCTTGTTCTCTACCGATCCGGGACAGACTCAGGTGAGCAGTACAGGAGCGCTGGCCGGGGTAGCGACCGCCACAGCGACCAACGGCTATCCTGCTGAGACTTTAAATTTTAATGTCTATAACGCTGCCACGGGTTCGGTGACGCCGAGCAGTATCACCACCACAGCGAATGAAAGCGCAGGTCAGATCGCTCAAGCGATGAATACGGTCACCGGCGTCAAGGCGGTCGCTAATACGCAGGCGGTGTTAAGCGGTTTCGTTAATAGCGGTACCTTCAGCCTGAGTCTTAACGGCCAGACCTTGACGGGAACGACGCCGGATGCTCTGGCTGCCAGTATTAATGCCAGCGGAATTTTGGCGCAGGCGGGTATACAAGCTGCTTCGGATGGAACCCATCTGACGGTTCGTTCAGTCACAGGTGCTGATTTATCCTTTAGTCTGGGGGGTGCGGCCAGTAACTCGGTCAGCGTACAGGGCAGTAGCGGAGCCGCGCAGGTGGTGGCAGGAGGGGGAACGAGTACGGTCGGAGGCATTATCAATACCCTGTTGCCGGGTAGTTCGAGCCTGACGACAACGGGTCTGGGGCTGTTTACGACCAGCCCGGTGCCACAGTCCACTTATCAGGGTTATACCCTGAATATCAGTGGGGTGCCGGTGACGGGTGACACGTTTACTGTGGGCTACAACAGCAATGCTGCCGGTGATGCCCGCAATGGCCAGGCCATGCTAGCTCTGCAGAATGCTAATAATGTCAATAACGGTACCATGAGTGTCAGTTCCTTGTATGGTTCTATGGTGCAGTCGATAGGCACCCAGTCAGCCCAGGCGCAAAGTGGTCAGCAGGCTGCCACCACGGTATTGCAAAACACGACGCAGTTAATCAGTCAGGTTTCTGGTGTCAATTTGAATGAAGAAGCTGCCAATCTTATCCAGTATCAGCAGGCCTATACGGCATCGGCCCAAGTGATCAACACGGCCAGGACGATCTTTAATTCGTTACTGACGGCGGTAGGCGCTTAAAGGAGGTATCATGACACGTATTGGAACCGCTTATTTTTACTCCTCGGCGACCGCTGCCATGGATCAGAATCAGACGGCCTTGAGTCAGACCCAGGCGCAACTGTCCTCAGGTTTAAAATACAACACACCTGCAGATAATCCTGGGGCAGCTGCCAATGTCCTGAGTTTGCAAACCTCGCAAAGTCTGATCACGCAGTACCAGAGCAATGTCAGCACAGCGTCGGGGCAGTTGTCTGCCATGGGTAATACCTTGGGCAGTATCACCTCCACGGTACAGTCCATTCGGGCCCTGATGGTGCAGGCGGGTGATGGCACTTTGACACAGGCAAACCGGCAGGCTATTGCTATCCAGATTAATCAGCAGATGGGGGCCCTGGCAGGCTTGATGAACAGTAAGAATGTACTGGGTCAGTACATGTTTGGGGGTTACCAGACCAGTACACCCCCGTATGCCATCGGCGCTAACGGCCAGTACGCTTATCAAGGGGATGAGGGACAGAACAGCGTTGCTGTGACTAATAATTCGCAAATAATGACGACCCTGCCCGGGCAGGGTATTTTTGATGCGATACCGTCGGTCAACAAAACATTGCTAACCTCATCCAGCTCGCTTAATACCAGTCAACCTCCTGCGACCATCAACGGTGGCAGTATTACGGATCAAACGGCCTTCAACAGCAATTACCCTTCTGATTACAAGATCGTTTTTAATCCCACCAGCCAAAGCACTCCACCGGGTCTGCAAAATTACAGCGTATTGAACGCCCAGACCGGACATCCTGTTCTGCAGAACATCACGTACAGTTCAGGTACGTCGATCAATTTCAATGGTTTGTCGGTAGCGGTCAGCGGCTCACCGCAGGTGGGTGATACATTTTTTGTCGATTCCAGTCCCAATCAGAGCCTGTTGACCACGGTGCAGAATGCGGTCAACGGGCTGACGACGTTAAGTAACTCGGCAGCCGATCAAAGCAATTTGACGACCTTGATCAGCAATACCCTGGGCAATATCGACAATGCCATCAGTTCGATCAGCGATGCACAGGCGCAAGTGGGCGCTGCACAAAACGTGGTTTCCCAAGCGCAGAGCACGAACTCCAGTGTTTCGCTCAGTGTGACACAGTCGTTGAGTAGTCTGACCGCTGTTGATTATGCGCAGGCTTCCACCCAGCTCAGCATGCAGCAGACCATTTTGCAGGCATCACAACAGAGCTTTGTAAAAATCAGTGGCCTGTCATTATTCAATTATCTGGGTACCACGGGCGGCTGAGCCTTGGTAGTCAAGTGGCGCTTACACACCCTCCACCCTTACAGGATCTTCGATAGAACCCAATAGGTTCAGGGGGCCGCGCAAGCGGCAGCCATCGGCTGAGGGGAGGGGAGGATGTCAATTTGGTTATTGGGATGTTCGAAAGTTCACCTTGCTTTCACGGGTTTGCCATGTATCCCAGACAAGCTACAGCGTGAATCAGGCAAGGAAGATGTCATGGTGAAAGGTTCATGGATGACGATTCTGGCAGGTGGGCTGGGTATGCTGCTGTCAGCGCAGGCTGATTGCTGGTTAGAGGCTGCTCAACAAACCCATATTGATGTACGGCTATTGCAAGCCATCGCCTGGGTGGAAAGCAAAAACCATCCTGAAGTGCTTCATCGTAATCATGATGGCAGTCTGGATGTGGGGCTGATGCAAATCAATAGTCGCTGGTGGCCACAGCTGGCCGCGCCTGTTGATTTGCTGGAGCCTTGCTATAACATCCGCGTCGGCGCTTGGATATTGCGGCAGGCTGTTCATCAGGTGGGTCCGGTCTGGGCTGCTGTGGGGCGATATCATGGTGGAAATGCCATGGAACAGGCGCGTTATCAGCAAAAGGTTTATGTGAGGTGGCAGGAGTTGGTGGCTAGGCACTAAGTTGGTACGGCCTTTGCTCTGTAGGATATAAATCCGCATGAGAGGCCTCCAAGACCATGTCCGCCGTCAGAAAAGCAGCAATGACCGAACCGGTTCATCGTCACGCGCCAAAAGTCTGTCATCTATCCTCGATGCCGGCGCAGGCCAGTGCGCTGATGGCTGCCTTGCCGGGCGGGGCGGTGGTGATACTCAGCGATGGCCGCATTGGCGATTGCAATGCCCAGGCTCTCGATATGCTGGGAGCCCCCTTGTTGCATGAAGTCTGGTCTGATGTGATAGCCCGGGCTTTTGTTCCTCGTGCTGATGATGGGCACGAGGTGTCCTTGCGCGATGGGCGTAGGGTTCGCATCGTCAGTCAGCCCTTACCGGGTGAAGAGGGACAACTGATTCAACTGATCGACCTCACCGAATCACGGGGTTGGCAGGCTAAAGTCGCGCATCAACAACGCGTCAATGCTTTGGGTCGTATGGCGGCTTCCCTGGCTCATCAGCTACGCACTCCGTTAAGCAGCGCCACGCTGTACGCAGCTCATTTGCAAAATGCTCAATTACCAGAAGCAACCCGCTTGCGTTTTGCAGACCAGTTGGCGGCCCAACTGCATGTGATGGAGGGGCAGATACGTACCCTGATGCTGTTGGCTCGTCAGGAACTGCCGTTGACGGACCGTATCGATATCAGCAGCTGGATGCAAGCCTGGAAGCAACGTTTGCAGGATCAAAAGCAGTTCACCGTTCATGGGCAACCTGGTCAGGGTTATTTTTTAATGGGCAACCGTCTGGCACTGGATGAGGCTCTGAGCAATCTGCTGCGCAATGCTGAAGAAGTATCTCCTCAGGGGAAAGTTATCGAGCTGGAATTCTTGGTGAAGGGGCAGCAGGCCATGATCGGGGTCAGTGATCAGGGGTGTGGCATGAATAGCGAGCAGTTACAGGCGATTGAACAGCCTTTTTATACCTCCAAGATACAAGGCACTGGACTGGGGTTGGCCTTGGTGCGAACCATCATGGCTGCGCACAGTGGACGCATGGAGGTGGTCAGTAAGGAAGGACAGGGTAGTACGTTTAGCCTGGTCATGCCGGTGTTGGAGGAGATACAACGATGAGCAGTTTAAAGATCCTGGTCGTGGAAGACGATGCCGCTTTGCGGCAAGCGCTGGTGGATACGCTGGGCCTGGCTGGATTAGAGGTCGATAGTGCTGCCACAGGCCATGAAGCTGAGGTAGGCATACAGGCGACCAGTTATGCGCTGGTGGTGTCAGATATCAATATGCCCGGACAAGATGGCTGGTCGTTATTACGCCGCATTCATCAGCTCGATCCAGGTTTGCCTGTATTATTGATGACCGCTTATGCCAGCATCAGCGCCGCTGTGGATGCACTGCAAGAAGGGGCGGTTGATTATCTGGCTAAGCCCTTTACGCCGGATGCTTTGCTGACACGGGTCTTGCAATATGCGCGCAAGCCGGGTGATCAACGCGAACCCGTGGCGACCAGTGCCAGTACGCAGCGCTTATTGACCCTGGCGCGCAAAGTAGCGGCAGCGGATGTCAGTGTGCTCATTACCGGTGAATCGGGTACAGGTAAGGAAGTCTTGGCGCGTTATATTCATCGTCATTCATCGCGGCAGGACAAACCCTTTGTCGCTATTAATTGTGCGGCCATTCCTGAGAATATGTTGGAATCATTGCTGTTTGGTTATGAAAAGGGAGCTTTTACCGGCGCCTATACCACCCAGGCAGGCAAGTTTGAACAGGCCCAGGGCGGTACGCTGCTGCTGGACGAAATTTCTGAAATGAGTATGCCTTTGCAGGCCAAGTTACTTCGTGTCTTGCAGGAACGGGAAGTAGAGCGTTTAGGGGGGCGTCATCCCATCGCTCTGGATTTACGTGTCCTGGCCACCAGCAATCGACATCTGGGGCAAGAAATAGCCTCAGGTCGTTTTCGTGAAGATCTGTTTTACCGCCTGAATGTCTTTCCCTTGCAATGTACACCGCTACGTGAGCGCCGTGATGATATCGCTGAGCTGGCAGAACATTTTATGGCGGAATACGCGCCTAAGCGCCCGACGCTGCCGCGATTCAGTGATGCTGCCATCCGTTTGCTGGTAGATCATGATTGGCCGGGCAATGTGCGCGAACTCAGCAATGTGGTGCAAAGAGCCCTGGTCCTGCATGCAGGCAGTACGGTGAGGGCGGAAGACATTGTTTTTGATACGTCATCGTCAGGTTGGTCGATGCCCCCAGCGCCGGCTGCTGTGGTCGGTGATCTTCATCACGATGTGCAAAAACGCGAATTTGAAGTGATTTACGAGGTGCTGGGGCAGGCGCAGAGTAAAAAGGCCGCTGCAGAAAGATTGGGGATCAGTGATCGTACCCTGCGTTATAAGCTATCTCAAATGCGTGATCAGGGCTTTGCCGTGTAGCTGGCTTGAATCCTGCATGATTAAGGTATCGTGTTCTGAAGTTCGAGGTGCATCATGATACAGGGCGTCAGTAATATGTCACAGTTGCTGGCAGAAATGGATCGCATGAAGGGGATCGCTGCCAGCCCATCGGTGCTTGCACCGGCCTCGGCGGCGACGCCTGCTGTGCCCGCCACGGATTTCTCCCATGTTTTTAAAGGCGCAGTCGATCAAGTCAATGCCTTGCAGTCGCGCGCCAACGATCTGGCGCAGGCTTTTGAAATGGGCGACAGCAAGGTGGATTTGACTCAGGTCATGGTCACCATGCAAAAAGCCAATGTGGCTTTTGAAGGCATGACCCAGGTACGCAACAAATTTATTAATGCGTATAAAGAAATTATGAACATGTCGATTTGAGGTAGCACGTCATGGCTGATGCAGTGCCCGGAACCAGTCTTGCCCCCACCGGGGTTCAATCGACCTTGCTCGATAACCTGACACGTCTGACGATATTACGGCAGTTGGGCATTATGGTGGGTCTGGCAGCCAGCGTTGCCCTGGGATTTGCCGTGGTGCTCTGGTCGCGTGAGACAACCTATCAGACCTTGGTTACGCAACCTGATCCACAAGCAGCAGCCCAAATTGGTGCTTTGATGGAGCAAAGCCATATCGACTATCGCATTGACCCGGATACAGGGGTCATCATGGTGGATGCCCATCGTGTTACGGATGCCAAGCTCAAACTGGCCAGCAGTGGACTGATGCCCAATCCTAACCCAGGCTATGAATTGCTTGATAACAATCAGTTTGGTAGCAGTCAGTTTATGGAGACAGCCCGCTATTACCGTTCCGTAGAGGGGGAGCTAGCCAGAACTATTACTTCCATGGCGGGTGTGCGAGAGGCTCGTGTGCATCTGGCCATCCCCAAGCGGTCAGTTTTTGTGGGCGATACGCAAAAGCCTTCAGCCTCTGTATTTGTGGCTTTGCTGGGTACCCAGTCGCTAGAACGTTCACAGGTGGCCGCCATCGTGCATCTGGTCGCTTCCAGTGTGCCTGAGATGCAACCCCAGGATGTCACCCTGGTTGATCAGAGTGGACATCTATTGTCCAATGACCTGAGTGATCCGTCGGCACTGCTCTCCGCTCATCAGCTTGATTATCAGAAGACGGTAGAATCGGATCTCAAGAAACGCGTGGAAAGCATCTTGACCCCCATCCTGGGTCTGGGTGGCTTTCATGTGGAGTTGTCCGCCAATATGGATTTCTCTAAAGTCGAACAAACCTCTGAGAATTTTAATCCTGATCAGCCTGCCCTGCGTAGTGAACAGACCGTGGCTGAGTCGCAAGGAGCGGGTGCGGGTGTCCAGGGTGTACCTGGCGCATTATCCAACCAACCTCCGCCTGCCGGGCAGGCCCCTGCAACCACGAATGCTGCCAGTCAGCCCAGAACAGGTGCGGCTTCGGGGTCAGCTGGGGGAACGGGTGCTGCCAATACGGCAACCTCGACGGCCTCCGCTCCTTCAGGTAGTTCGCGGGAACAAGCGACCAAGAATTTTGAACTCGACAGAACGGTCAGTCATGTCCAGGAGCAGGTGGGTGTCGTTAAACGACTGTCCGTGGCGGTGGTGGTGGATGATGTGCCTTCGACGGTAATCGGTTCTAAGTCCAAAACGACGCCTAAACGCATACCCCTGACGCAGCAGGAACTCGACAAGTTGACCTTGCTGGTCAAGGATGCAGTAGGTTTTGATGCTTCCCGCGGTGATCAGGTATCCATGGTCAATCAGCCATTTATCGATATCAATGCGCTGGCTAATCAGGGAGCCTTACCTGCACAGCCTTTCTGGCAGCAAGACTGGTTTTTGACCTTGACCAAACAGGTTCTTGGCGCCATCTTTGTCTTGGTACTTGTCTTGGCTGTACTTCGGCCTATCATGAAGAACCTATCAGTACGGCAGTCAGCTGAAGGTGGTGATGAGGGTATGTCCGGAGAGCACAACTTGCCCGAATTGAATCTGCACCATGATACCCATGCAGACGGTAGCAAGGTGACCCTTTCCGGGGAAGCTAATGATTTATTATTGCCTGGGCCGCATGAAGGTTTTGAGAGTCAGCTCGCTGCAGTCAAGGCCATGATTGCAGAGGATCCCGGTCGTGTGGCGCAGGTGGTCAAGGGCTGGATCAATACTGAAGAGCCTTAAAGGAGATGAACGGTGGCTGATGATGCCAAAGGTGTTACCGCTGTTCCTGCCAAGCTTAATCCTATGGAGAGAGCGGCAGTCCTGTTGATGACGGTAGGGGAACAGGATGCAGCGCAGGTACTTAAACACCTGGGACCGCGTGAAGTTCAACGCCTTGGAACGACAATGGCGCAACTGTCCAATGTACAGCGTGGCAGCGTCGAGACCGTGTTTAATGATTTTATCGGAGTGGTCAGGGAACAGACTGGGCTAGGGGTGGGTAACGAAGAATATATACGCACCATGCTGGTCTCGGCACTGGGAGAAGATAGGGCAGGCTCACTGATTGATCGTATTCTGTTGGGGGGGAGTACCAAGGGGCTCGATACCCTTAAATGGCTGGATTCGCGTAGCGTTGCAGAATTGATACGTTATGAACATCCGCAGATTCAGGCGATAGTCATTTCTTATCTGGATCCTGACCAGGCTGCCGATGTTTTGCAGAGCATGCCGGAAAATGTACGTCTGGATCTGGTGGTCCGTATCGCCAAACTCACCAGTGTGCAACCTACGGCCATTCAGGAACTCAACGATATTCTGGAGAAACAGTTTTCGGCCACCAATGCGCCGCAAAAAGGCTTAGGCGGGGTGAAGTGCGCAGCAGATATCATGAACTTTCTGGATTCCTCCATTGAATCTAAAATCATGGAAGCTCTGCAGACCGTAGATGAAGCACTGGCCACTTCAATCGCTGATCTGATGTTTGTTTTTGATAACCTCAAGGAAGTCGATGATCGTGGTATACAGAGCTTGTTGCGTGAGGTCTCTTCGGAAGTTCTGATTCTGGCGCTTAAAGGTTCCGATGAAGAGTTGCGTGAGAAAATATTCCGCAATATGTCTAAACGTGCCGGTGAACTGCTGCGTGATGATCTCGAGAATAAAGGACCGGTCAGGGTCAGTGAAGTGCAGACAGCCCAGAAAGAGATCCTGGCTGTTGCTCGACGTTTGGCAGAAGCCGGTGAACTGGTGCTGGGGGGTAAGGGTGGGGAGCAAATGCTCTGACCCTAAGGATGCTGCATGACCGATAAAGAGGTGATTCCAACGGAGCAACTGACCGCCTATGAACGTTGGGAGTTACCCTCGTTGGGTGAAGGGAACTCCTCACGTCGACCGAGAAATGAGCCTCGTCTGCGTTTGCCTACAGCCCAGGAACTGGAAGCTGTCCGTAAAGCCGCTTTCGATGAAGGTTTTGCATCAGGTCGTGAAGAAGGGCGGCAACGCGGCCATGACGAAGGCTGGCAACAGGCGCGCGAAGAAGTCACGGCGCAGGCGACGCGTTTGGGCAATATCATTCAGGCCTATACACAGCCCTTGCAGGATCAGACTGAACTGCTGGAACAGGATATGCTCGATTTGACGCGCCAGTTGGTAGAGGCCGTTCTGGAGCAGGAGTTGCGCACGCAGATTGAACCTTTGCGTGCCCTGATTCATCGTGCTCTGGAAAGTGTGGGGCAACGCTGTGAGCAGCTGAGTCTGCAGCTCAATCCTGAGGATGCAGCCCTTTTGCGAGAGCACTTACAGGCCCATGAGGCATGGCAACCGGGGTGGCGTATTGTAGAAAATGCCGTGATCACGCAGGGTGGATGCGTCATCGAATCACCACAACAGTATATCGATGCTCGCCTGGAAGCGAGGCGGGATGCTGTATTAGCCTGCTTGCGTGTTGATCATGACCCTGCATGAGCGTTTGCGTCAGCGCCTGGCAGATATTCATGCTGTCCCCTTGCAGGTCTCGGGTCGTCTGACGCGTATGGTAGGGCTGACCTTGGAAGCCGTGGGCCTGTCCATGGTGACCGGAGGTCGTTGTTTTATCGACAGGGACCAGGGTGCTCCGGTGGAGGCGGAGGTCGTTGGCTTCTCCGGCGCGACCACGTTCTTGATGCCGGTGTCCAGTATTGAAGGACTACGTCCCGGGGCTCGTGTCAGGCCCGCTGAGGGGGTAGCCCGTTTTCCGGCGGGTATGGCATTGCTGGGCAGGGTGATCGATGGTCGTGGTCAGCCTCTCGATGGGCGTGGGGAATTGCGTGCTGAGTCTGTCGTAGGCTTGCAAGGGCCGGTGATCAATCCTTTGTCCAGACAACCTATACGCTCTGAACTGGATGTCGGCGTGAGAACCATCAATGCCTTGTTTACCGTAGGTCGTGGCCAACGCATGGGTTTGTTCGCGGGTTCTGGAGTAGGTAAAAGTGTGCTGCTGGGTATGATGGCCCGGCATACCCAAGCCGATATCACCGTGGTGGGTTTGATCGGTGAACGAGGCCGAGAAGTCAAAGAATTTATTGATGATATCCTGGGTGTTGAAGGTTTGCGTAGGGCTGTGGTGGTGGCTTCCCCTGCCGATGATCCGCCCTTGTTACGCTTACATGCTGCTGCGTTGGCAACTGCCTTAGCGGAGTATTACCGGGATCAAGGGTTACATGTATTACTGTTGATGGATTCCTTAACCCGTTTTGCCCAGGCTCAACGTGAGATCGCTTTAGCGATTGGGGAGCCACCTGCTACCAAGGGTTACCCGCCCTCGGTGTTTGCCAAATTGCCCTTCCTGGTGGAAAGGGCAGGCAATGGGCGAGAAGGACATGGTTCCATGACGGCTTTTTATACCGTACTGACCGAAGGTGATGATTTGCAGGATCCGGTCGCTGATGCTGCTCGCGCTATACTTGACGGACACCTGGTCTTAAGCCGATCACTCGCCGATGAAGGGCATTTTCCTGCCATAGATGTTGAAGCATCCATCTCGCGTTTGATGCAAACCTTGTCAACCCCGGATCAATTGCGTCGATCCCTGAGGTTTAAACAAATGTGGTCACGTTATCGCCAGAATCGTGATCTCATCAGTATCGGAGCCTACGTCAAGGGGTCTGATCCCGATACTGACTTTGCGGTAGAGCATATGGCGGAAATTCATCAGTTTCTTCGTCAAGGGATGCTGGATGCTGCGCCGTTATCAATGGCCAGAGATCATTTGTTTCGACTGGTCAGCCAGTTGCCGGGTGGTGGCTAGTCGTGCAGCTTAAGTCGTTGCAGCAGGTGCTGCTGCAGGCGCAAGAGCAGGAATCGGCTGAAGTGCGCAAACTTGCAGCCATGCAGGGTGTCTTGGATCAGGAACATCAGCAGCGATCTAATCTGGCTAAACATCAGCAGATCTACCAGCAACAGGCGCCAGCGGCGGGTCAACACTTGACGGTAGGTTATCTGGATGAATACAGTGCTTTTTTGCAGAAACTGCATGAAGCCTTGCAGCAGCAGGATGTCAGGATACAGTATTTTGTTGACCAACTGGCCGTTCAGCGTCAGCGTTGGCATGTTGCGCATGTGCGCGTAGAGTCCCTGCAAATGCTGATTACTCGTTATGAAACGGATAAACATCGTCAAGCGATGAAGCGTGAGCAAAATCAGCTGGATGAATTTAACCAGCGGCGTGATCGTCGCGACGATCATGGATGAGGGTATGACCTTGTTAGCTGCTCAAAGTTCACCTGTCGCCGGTGACCCCCTGTCGTTGGGTTGGTCGAGTTTGCAAGCGCGCCAACAGCTTGAGCAGTATGGGCCCAATGAGGTGCCTGATACTCGTCTGCATCCCCTGCAAAGGGCGCTGGTCAAATTTTGGGCTCCGGTCCCCTGGATGCTGGAAGCTGCTGTCCTGTTGCAGTTATTTTTGGGCGACTATATGGAAGCCGCCATGGTCGCTGGTCTGCTTTTTTTTAATGCAGCCTTGGGATTTTTTCAGGAAACACGGGCGCAGGCTACCCTGCAAGCCTTGCGTTCGCGACTGGCCTTGACGGCATCGGTACGGCGTGATGGTACTTGGGTGACCTTGCCGGCGGTAGACCTGGTGCCTGGAGACCGGGTTAAACTTTCCTTAGGTGGCGTGGTGGCGGCTGATGTGCAACTGATTCAGGGCAGTGTGTTGCTGGATCAATCCATGCTGACCGGGGAGTCTGAGCCGATAGAAGCCGGTCCAGGTGCAAAGACCTATGCGGGCGCTCTGGTTCGGCGGGGTGAGGCAGAGGCTGTCGTTATAGCGACAGGGGTGCATACTCAATTTGGGCATACAGCTGAGTTAGTGCGTACGGCGCATGTAGTCAGTTCCCAGCAAAAAGCCGTGCTGCGTGTCGTGCGTAATCTGGCTGGTTTTAGCGCGGTGGTCATTGCCTTGCTGCTAGGCTTTGCGCTGAGTCGTGACTTGCCCATGGCAGAAATCATTCCTTTGATTCTTACGGCGGTTCTGGCCTCCATCCCGGTAGCCTTACCAGCAACTTTTACCCTGGCCGCAGCCATAGGCGCCAAATCGCTAGCCAAGTTAGGTGTGTTGCCGACGCGTCTTTCGGCCGTGGATGAAGCCGCAACTATAGATATCTTGTGTGCTGATAAAACAGGCACGTTGACACGAAATGAGTTATCGGTGACTAGGGTCTATGCATTGCCAGGTTTTGATGCGGCCCATGTTCTGGGTTTATCCGCGGTTGCCAGTTCAGAAGGTGGGCAGGATAGTGTCGATGTGGCTATACGTAAGGAGGCGGTGGCTGTTACAGGCGCCCTGTCGGACTTGCCTGCTCTGGTTCAATTTATACCTTTTGATCCCGCCACTAAAATGTCTGAAGCGCAGGCTAAGGATGCCGGGGGGCAAGCGCTGCGTATCGTCAAAGGTGCCTTTGCGGTGGTTGCCAAGCTGGCCCAGCCTTGTCCGGAAGCCCAGGTTGCAGCTCAAGAGTTTGAGAATCAGGGCTTAAGAGTCCTGGCGGTAGCGGTAGGACAGGCAGAAGCCATGCAGATGGCTGGACTGGTGGCGCTCAGCGACCAGCCGCGTAAAGAATCAGCTGCTCTCATAGCGCAATTGCATGACTTGGGAGTGCGTACGGTCATGGTCACGGGGGATGCGGTAGCGACAGCGACGTTTGTGGCACGTGCCGTGGGGCTAGGTGACAGGGTATGCCCGGCGGGAGCGATGGATCAAGATATTAATGTTGAGTCTTACGCGGTGTTTGCTGGTGTGCTTCCTGAGGATAAATACGCCCTGATCCAGGCCTTTCAACGCAGAGGCCATACCGTAGGCATGTGCGGCGATGGCGTCAATGATGCGCCGGCACTGCGCCAAGCACAGATGGGTATTGCTGTGTCGACGGCGACCGATGTGGCTAAATCAGCGGCGGGTATGGTGCTGACGGAACCTGGGTTGCAGGGTATTCTCGCGGCGGTGAAGGAGGGGAGAACGATCTTTCAGCGTATACAAACCTACACCCTGAATTCCATCATCAAAAAGATAGTCACTGTACTGCTGCTTATCCTCGGGCTGGTGCTGACTGGTCACGCGATACTAACCCCCTTGCTCATGGTCATCCTTCTCATCGCTGGCGATTTTTTGGCGATGTCACTAACCACGGATCATGTGCATCCTTCACCCATGCCCAATGCCTGGCGTATCGGAAACTTGACGGTGGTTGGTGTGATCTTGGGGCTCTGCCTGGTGATATTCTGTACCCTGATTATCGCATTTGGGGAGTTGGCACTGCATTTAAATATCAGGGAGCTCAGGACGTTGACCTTTATTGTGCTGGTATTTGGCAGTCAGTCCACGATTTATGCTATTCGTGAACGTAGGCACTTATGGCATTCCCGGCCCAGCTTCGGGTTGGTCCTGTCATCGCTGGCTGATATCTTGCTGGCATGTTTCCTCTCTTTGGAAGGGATTGCCATGTCTCCTTTGCCCGTATCCTTGGTGTTCGCAACCTTGGCTGCCGCCATCGTCTTTGCCTTGCTTCTGGATATGATCAAAAGGCCGGTGATGGCCGGTAGGGGCATTGTATAGATTGGTTGCTAGCCATAGATCAGCTAGACAGTTGATTTACAATAGATATGCTGTCAATCAGTATGTGATCTTTTTTGCCTAATACGCGCTGGGTTCCAATTCATCTAGCTTGTTGCTGAAAGGTCTCAGGTCGCCATAAAACCGCTTTAGATTCGATTTCCATTGCAAAAATTTAACTCGTATCCGCAAGCACCTTAACGCAGCTCGTACCAAATGCCTCGGCCTGCGCCAAGTCGGTTCAGGTGACCGCGTTCGACCAAAGTGCGGAAATGTTCCTTGAGCGTGTTACGACTTGCGCCAGTCAGCTTGATCACATCACCCATGGTGACGCGCCCATGTTCCCGGGCAAATTCGACTATTTGCAGAGCTAGTTCCGGCAGTGCCGCCAGCACCAGCTTTTCCCGCTCGACCTTCTTCTCCAGTCGGCGCACCTGTTCAGCCAGCGAGCGAAGGAAAAAAGCCAACCACGGTTGCCAGTTTGGCGCCTCGGTACGAATTGAGCACTGCGTTTGGCGCAAGGCTAGGTAATAGGCTTCCTTGTTCATCTCAACTACACTTTCCAGTGAGCTGTAGGGTACATAGGTATAACCTGCCTGAAGCAGCAGCAAGGTTGTCAAAACTCGGGAGAGTCGTCCATTGCCGTCCTGGAACGGATGTATTTCCAGGAAGACGACAACAAACACGGCGATGATTAACAAAGGGTGCAGCCTGCGTGAATCGCGCTCCGTCTGCGCCCAAGTCACGAGCTCCGTCATCAGGCGCGGCGTATCGAACGGCGATGCCGTCTGGAAAACAATGCCGATCTGGACGCCGTTTTCGGCGAAAGCGGCAACACTGTTCGAGGTGGTCTTGTACTTGCCGCGATGCTGGATATCCTTATCGCTGTAGCGCAGCAGGATCTGATGCAACTGTTTGAGGTAGTTCTCGGTGAACGGGATGTCTTGCCAGGACAAAAAGACCAAGTCCATCAGTTCGGCATACCCAGCGACTTCCTGCTCATCACGGGTAGTGAACGACTTGATCTCCAAGTTCGACAACAGACGTTCGACCTCTCGATCTGATAGCTTGCTGCCCTCAATACGGGTGGATGAACCTATGCTCTCGATGGTGGCGACTCGGCGTAGTGCTGACAAGCGCTCGGGTGCGAGCGTGCCCAGAGCGCGCCACGCGCCCTTGAATTCATCAATGCGGGAGATCAAGCTCAGAAGTTCTGGCGTGATCTGTATGGTGTCGGTATTCAGCATACATCCTATAATACACCCAATTTCACCCATTTAGTCTTGACATCCTCCCCTCCCTCAGCCGATGGCTGCCGCTTACGCGGAAAGGGAGTGGATTCCTTCTGCAAGACGCTCATGTCCGAGCGCGAGAATGTTGGTGGCGGCATTGATGTCGCGATCGTGGAGT